>NZ_OMWA01000006.1 GCF_900314615.1 uncultured Methanobrevibacter sp.
TTCTGTTTTGAGCAACCTGAGAAGTACCTGGATAAATTTGTACCATAATTATGCATCTCCTAATGCTAATTTAACTTTTCTAATAATTTCATCTAATTTGTCCTGTGAAATTGTTTCACCACGGATAACACCTGTAACAATATCATCAATAGTTCCTGCAGTTTTAATGTCAGCTTCATCTGGCATGACTTTTGAAGTTTTAATACCAATTTTGGCAAAATCTTCACAGTCCACTGGTGATTCGCATATAATAATACAATGTTTGTTGACATTCCTAAGAATTAATCTTGCTTTGTAAATAATATGATTTGCAACACCACCTAGGTGAACAACAAGTAATTTGAAATTACGCATTTGTTCGACTTCCTTATCAGTAAGACCAAACAAAGTTCCACCAGAAGCAGGTGCATCATGAGGAACGCCCGCACCAGCATTTAAAACCATTGTGCTTGTTAAAACATTAGCTTCACGTAAACCGAATGTAATTTCACAAACAGGTTTTGTAATGTGTCTACGTCCAGGAGACATAGCTATTGCACATACATCAGTACCGCATTCTGCAAAAGTACCTCTTTGAGCAAGGCTTCCACCTTTACCCATACCGCTTGCTTCCCTACAATCCACAACGTGAGTACAACGTCCTATCATATAAATCTAGTCATCCTTTTTAATAATATTCACATGGTCATCAAATGTTGAATATTGATCTGTCATTCCAACCAGTTCATCTGGTAACTCTTTATTACCATACTTAATCCTATCAGTAACAGTTTTTTGTTTTCTGATATAATGAGACTTATCCTGATTAATGTCAAAACCAAATGGAATATGTCTATTACAGATTTCTTCAATGTCATCAATAGTAGATTCCAAAGTCAATTCGATAAAGATTCTAGCAGTTTTAACTTGTAAAACAACATCTTCACCATTAACATTGATGACTCTACGTTCCCTGTATTGAGGTGGTAAAGTCGCTTCACCTTTTGGGAATCTAGGACCTTGAATAACAGTTCTTTTTACATCTTCAAGTGATTCTAAATCATTTAATAACTTTTCAGTAGTGTCACTTCCAAGAACTCTGTAAGGAAATATTTCAATATCCATGTTTAGACCTTCAAATTAGATTTGTATAAATTAATTAGATGTCACCTTTAATTTCATCAGCTGCGATTGCAACTGCTTTAATAGGTTCTCTGAATTCATCAATTTGACTGTATACTTCTTTAATTAAACCAGAAGTTGCTTCTGGTGAAAAGAGTTGTGTTCCTGCATCTAAGGACATAGCAGCAGCTACAGAGACCAGGACCTCCACCACCGTAGATGGAGTGACTGAAGAATGAGAATCCTACAGCTACACCTTCTGCTCTACCATAGTCAAGACCAGGTAAACCAGTAGCGAATTCAAGGTTGTCGTTGAAGTATAATAAAGTAGATGGAATACCTTGAGCAGCACGAGCAGCACCTACGTTAACCATAGTTGCAGCAACAGCACCAGCTGCGGTGTATGCGTTCCATTTAGCTGCGTCGTCAGTGTTGTAAATAGCGAAATCGGTTAATTGTTCTTCAGGAGCAATAATACTGTCTGCTTCTGCACGAGCAATAGTTGCTTGTACTACACTACCAACAGTACCGTCAGCATTGTCTTTAACTAAGTCATATACTAAATTATCAGCGTTTAAACCTTGGTAAGCTAAACCTAATAAGTGTAATCTTTCGAATGAACCTAAAGCGTCAGCCATTTCAAACATAGCAGTTTGTTCAAAGATAGCAGCTAATGCAGTAGCTTGGAAAGTGTTTTTCAAAGTAGCAGCAGCGAAGTCGTTTGCTTTTACGTTTCTTAAACCGTAACCTGCACCTTCGAGTTTTTGTGGAATGTCTAACATGGTTGCAATGTTAGATCCTTTGTAATCTACAGATTGTGGGTATCTACCTAATACTGCAGCTTTTACAAAGTTAGCATCATAAATGCTTACATCACAAACGTCAATAACAGATTGTACTAAAGCTGAAGCGGAAGATAATGGAGCTGTGGAGTATTCAGCAGCAACATCAATTCTTCTAGTTGGTACTTGTACTAATAACCTTTTTCCTCCAGAAATAGGTGTTACAACAGTGTCATCGTCTTCAGAAATTTGAATAATTTCTTTCATTTTGTCTGCGATTGCTTCTGCGTTGTCCACGATAGCGAGATCTAATTCTCTTCCTAAAATTCTAGATTTGTCTCCACCAACAGATGCGGTTTTAACAGATTTTTCGAGTCCTTCTAAGTTTACAGCTACAGTTCTTTTTACACCTTTTACGATGCTTTGAATTGCAGGGTTTCTTAATGGACTGATAGCTTCGATTGGTACGTCAGATGCAATTTCGTTGCCTCTATCATCGAATAAATCGATTTTATCATCAAACTTTGCCATTTTTTCCCTCCTAAATAAACTCTCAATGGTAAACTTTTTTACCAAATTGAGTTTTAGCTACAAAGCAAGTTTTTGCAATAGCCAGCCATATGGTATACAAATTTTATTTTATAAAAGATATAATATAAAGATTACCTATGAAATATTTTAGAAAACTTTATAAAGTATAATAAAACAAAAAATTTTTAAGAAAAATGACATTGAAAGTAATACTTTTTTAAATTGATTAAATCCATATAAATTCAATAAAATTACATTAAATCTATTTTTTACAAATAAAATTAATTATAAATACATTAATTAAAAAAATAAAATATTACAAATAGTTATATTAAAAATAAATAAAAATAACAAATTATTACTTTTAGCACTCCAAGTAATAAATAATACAAAAAGTAATAATGAAATCTGATTTGAAAATTAATACTTCATTTATAAATAAAATGAATTAAAAAATAATATAATATGCAAGTTGTAGCAGATGTTGGAGGAATACCTGGAAAAGATTGTAACGGTTTTTGCAAATACTGTTACTTCAGAAAGGTTAAGGATGTTAAAGTATTTGGCTGTGCTCACTGTTTACCAAATAAAATTGGATGTGAGAGATGTAGTAAGGGAGTTTCAGAAACTCAAGGAGCATTTAAAACTCCATTTGAAGTGATGAATCAAGTTCAAAGTGCCCTAATGATGAATATGGGACGTGGAGAAATTTCAGCATACATCAGCGGAGGAGGAGACATCAGCTGTTATCCGTACCTCGAAAGTCTTACAGCCAACCTGAACCAGTTTTCAATATCTTCAGTATTAGGTTATACCTGCGGTAA
Source organism: uncultured Methanobrevibacter sp. (assembly GCF_900314615.1). NCBI lineage: Archaea > Methanobacteriati > Methanobacteriota > Methanobacteria > Methanobacteriales > Methanobacteriaceae > Methanobrevibacter > uncultured Methanobrevibacter sp. The sequence goes on from NZ_OMWA01000006.1 coordinate 3,239, forward strand.
AGGAATTACCGACAGTGCAACTGCTACCAATTTAATAAACAATGGAGTTAAAGAAGTTTCATTCACTGTTTTTTCAACAGATCCTAAGCTTAGAAAAGAATGGGTAAAAGATCCGAACCCTGAAGAAGCGCTTAAAGCATGCCAAATATTCTGTGAAAACATTGACCTTACAGGCGCTGCAGTAATAATTCCCGGAGTTAATGACGGAGATGTTTTACGTGAAACATGTAATTCATTAGAGGAATGGGGAGCAAAAGGAATGCTTTTAATGAGATTTGCAAACACATTCAATGAAGGATTAATCCTTGGAAACGAACCTATTCTTAAAGGATTTGAATCACAGCCTGTTGAAGATTTTTCTCAGCTGGTTAAACAAATCAATAAAGAATATAAATTCAGAGTAAGCGGAACACCAGTTTGTGATCCAGTAACAGGAGGACCATTCGCAATAGCTAGTGCGGAAAATGAAGTCTTTTTACAGTTTATCAAACCGATAACAGGTGAAGCAACAATAATTACATCTAAACTTGCAGAACCTTACATCTCAAAAATATTTTCAAAACTGGAAACAGGAGACAACGTTAACGTTGTAGCATGTGAAAAAGAAATAGCATGTTTAATTACAAAAGAGGATTTGGAAAAACTTGATTTGAGTGATATAAAACAGGCAGTAATCCTACCTGGCAGATCTTTTGTACACCAGTTAGATGCAGAAAGAATTCTAAGCTCAGACGGTGTTGAAAGAATAATCGGCCGTGGGCCTGACACACTGACCGTTGACGGAGAACTGAGTATTGATATGACCGATGAAAATGTCATAGAAAGAGAGTTGGAACAGTTCAACGATTTAGTGGATGCTGTTAATTTCTTCGGAATGAGAAGAATAGGCTAAAAAAAAAGAAAATTTAGTTAGAATCCTCTACAAGAGAACTCTCACTATTTATTTTTACTAAAATATAATCATACATAAATGATTTTTTGATTTCTGCAAGCTCTGACAGTTTTTTACCATCAATATTTACGTTTGCAATAACATCTGCATATGTATCATAATTTAATTTTACACGTACGCCGTCTAATTGTGAAGTTACTGGTGTTGGAGAAATAACATCTTTAATTTCCCTAACTTGATTTTCAATTGCATTTTTAACAACAATAGAAGGAACTAAAGGCGCATCAAGAGCCATTTCACGTTTTTTATCATTCAGTATTGATTCAATAGTTTCAACTAGTGTATCAAGTGCACGGATGTCCGGACCTCTTCTAAGTCTTCTTGGAATTCTTCCAAGACCTCCGACATATGCATCAGCGCCAGGAAGCGCATCAGAATCCATATAAGGAGATCCTGTGACAATGACTGGTATGTCAATATCATCATATAGGAAAGCTTTTTCTTTAATACAATTTTCAAAACTTCCTAATGCAAAAACAGCAATGTCATGCTCTTCAATTAAGCTTTTTTCCTCTTCAGTAATTCCGGATGTACCTTTACCATCTCCACGAGCAAGACCTATCATATTGTCTTTTGCACCGAACTCACGCAAATATTCGGAAATATCACATGCAGCATGAGGCAAATGATGTCTTGCAAGAGTTGGTGAAACAATAGCTATTTCAGAACCTGCCATAGGAGCAACAGATATTTTACCCAATAATTCTGAGGATTTTTTTTCAATTTTGTCAACATCTTCCAATGGAACAGCAAGATTTAATACCAATTCCATTTGCTGAATACTCTCTTGAAGAATAAATCCTCCCAAATCTTCAATTAATTCTTTTATTTCTTCACTTTTGTGAACTCCACCAGTAAATGTTAATGTTTCATACATATTAACAACTCTCAAAAAATGCAATTATATATAATATATAGTATATTAATTTCTATATTATATTAAATTTTCTAAAATAGCATATCTGCATTCAATTTTCTCAAAAGGGTTTTTGGAAATGCTGTTGTGAGAGGGTATTTCAATCAGATTTTCACTTTCTGCAACCTTATCTTTCAAATAATCCGGATATATTACGTAATCAAAATCATCTTCAACTATATTGAAACCCACATCCAAAACTATATCCTTTAAAAATTCAGAATAGACTTTTACATTGACATGTCTTTTAAAATTAGAATTCAGATATTTTTTAGCTAATTTATAATCATCAAAAAAGGCCATCACATCTTCATCGCACAGCTCTTTTTCGGTGATTTTTGAAACTTTTTTAATACTTTCAAAAACCTGGCGAGGAGTATTTATTTTAATTGGAAGACTATTCATTTCGACTTTACTTTCAGATAGAAGAATAGCTAAATCACCGTCTTCATCTTTTGGAAATTTATTTACCACATAATTCTCAATGCCAGCTAATTTTACAATTTCTTCACACATTGGTGTTGTGACAATTCTCATAGTATAAGATATATATTAATATATTATAATATTATTTTATGAAAGTCACATTAAGTTTAGAGACAACCTGCAGCAAAGATATTTCAATAATGGTTGATGCTTTAAGAGCAAGTACAACAATTACTGCTGCTTTAAATAACTTTGATGAAATAATTCCTTGTTTTTCTGCTGAAGAAGCTATGAGCTTAAAAGATAAAGTAAATGGAGTTCTGGCAGGAGAGAGAAACGGCGAAAAACTTGAAGGTTTTGACATTGGAAACTCACCTGAAGTTGTTGATAGATTAAAAAGTAATAAAAAAACATTGATATTGACAACAAGCAACGGAACAAGAATTCTGGAAAATATGAACTCAACAGTTCTTGTTGGATGTCTTTTAAATGCTAAATCAGCAGGTGAAAAATCAGCAAAAATTGCTGAAAGCCATATCGATGTTGTCATGGCAGGAGTCAGAGGTCAGTTTGCACTTGAAGACTTTTTGGCTTCAGGCGAAATACTTTATTGGATTTGTAAAAATAGTGATGAATATGAATTAAATGACCTGGCAAAAGCAGCGATTATGGCAAGTAGAGATTACGAATCTGTAATTGAAGGATTTCATAACTGCAGAACAGGCAGGCATTTATCCAAACTTGGATATGAAAAAGATATTGACTATTGCTGTCAAAAAAACATATCAGATAATGTGGCAATGTTTAAAAATAATAAATTAATTCTAATTAAAGATTAAATTTATATATTTAGATTTCATAATTATTAGATAATATCAAGTTTTAAAAGAAGTGTTATTTTTGAAAAGAGAATGTTTAACTATAATCGGTACAGCACACGTATCTGAAAATAGTGTTAATGAAGTAAAAGATGCGATTTATGAACAGCAACCTGAAGTAGTCGCTATCGAACTTGACAGAGGCAGATATACTCGCCTCAAACAAGAAATGGCCGGAATTGAAGAAGACAATACAATATCCGTTAGTCAAATTATTAAAGAGAATAAAGTAGGGCTGTTTTTTGTTACAACACTTCTTAGCTATTTCCAATCCAAGGTTGGAGATGATGTTGATGTAAGACCCGGAGCTGAAATGGTCGGAGCCATTGAAGCCTGCGAAGATTTGCAAATACCAATTGCGCTTATTGACAGAGACATCACAATTACATTGCAGAGAGCATTGAATAAGATGGGCTTTATGGAAAAGGCCAAATTCATGTTCGGATTAATAGCTTCTGCATTAGGCTTCGGTGATGAAGAAGATGTGGATATTGAAGAGCTGAAAAATCCGGACAACCTCGATGATTTAATGGAAATGTTTAAAGATGAAGCTCCAAGTGTTTATGAAACTCTCGTTCATGAAAGAGATGCTTATCTGGCAGGAAGACTTATGCAAATTCCACAGGACAGAGTTATTGCAGTAGTCGGTGCAGGACACAGACCGGGAATTGAAAGATATCTGGATAATCCCGAAACATTACCTCCACTACATGAACTGGAACAGATTGAAACAAAAAAAGGCATCCCCTGGGTTAAAATATTGCTGGCAATGATTCCGATATTATTTGTGGTGATATTTTTTCTGGCATTTATTAGCGGGATAAACATTACAGGAAACATCTATGAATTCATTGTTATAAGTATGCTAATGGGTTTTATCGGTTCTATTCTTTCCGGATCAAAAATTCAATCTGCAATAGTTGGAGGAGTTGTAGCTCCATTAACAATTATTCATCCATTGCTTGCAGCAGGATGGTTTTCAGGACTGACTGAAGCAAAATTCAGAAAAGTCAGACAAAGTGATATTAAAAATTTAGCTAAAATTGAAAGTTTAAGAGACTTATGGAACAATAACATCTTTAGAATTCTTTTAGTAGTTATAGGAACCAATTTAGGAGTAAGCATAGCTACTTTAGTTATTTTGCCATCACAGGTTTTCATACCATTATTCATAAAACTGTTTGGCGGATAAGTGAAAATTTTATATAATATATTGATAATATATTAATTACTATTAATTTTAAATGGAAAAATTATCATGTATCTTATATTTCGATGCGACTGCGGTCGTGTATTATATGCAAAAAAAGGTGTTGCAACCCGTAAATGCGTTTGTGGAAAAACATTGAAGGTAAAATCAAGAAGAATATTCAAACGTGTAGAAACAAGAGAAGATGCATCATATGCAGTCCAGCAGATGCAGGATGAGATATATGGCAACACTGACTTTCAAAGGGCCAGTGATTTATAAGTTTTGATGGTTTGTTAGAAATGATTGGGACGGCATTTAATATAATAATAATCTTAATTTTAATAATAATAAACGGATATTTGTCAATGGCGGAACTTGCTGTTGTATCTGTTAGAAAATCAAAATTGCAAAAGTATATCGATGAAGGAAACAAAAACGCATTAATTGTCGCTGAACTTGGTGAAGACGCCAATGAATTTTTATCTACTGTTCAAATAGGAATATCCCTTACTGCTGTTTTGACTGGGGCATTCGGTGGAGCGACATTGTCCGAACCTCTTGCAAAACTGATTTCATTTTTACCATACAGCGAAGCTATAAGTGTTGTAGTAGTAGTTATAGTGAGCACATATTTAACATTGGTTATTGGAGAAATTGTTCCTAAGGTAATAGCATTAAATGACCCTGAAAGAATTTCATTAAAAGTAGCAAAATCCATGGCAATCCTTACAGTAGTTTCAAAGCCTATAAGTGTTATTCTTGCTAAATCCAGCAGTTTTCTTTTATGGTTAATGAGAATTGAAAATAAAAATGACGATCTTGTTACTGAAGAAGAAATTGAATTAATGATTAAAGAAGGAAGAGAGGACGGAACTATCGAACAGGAAGAAGAAGACATTATTAAAAGAGTTTTCAAGTTAGATGACCAAAAAGTCGAAAGCATAATGACTCCCCGTAATGAAATCATCTGGATTGATTTGGAAGATGATAGAGAAATCAATAAAATCAAAATCATTGAAAGCAAAAGGTCTATTTTCCCAATAGCAAAAGGAGAATTGGACGACTTTATTGGAGTTGTTCAGGCAAAAGATATCCTTGCAGTAATGTTTTCAGAAGAAAACTTTGATGTTCACAAAATCGTAAAAGAACCATTGGTTGTATCCGAACATATGGAAACATTGGAATTATTGAAAGAATTTAAGGAAAATCAGGAATATGTCCATATGTCTTTAGTTGTGGATGAATTCGGATGTGTAGAAGGTTTAATCACATTAAACGACCTGCTTGAAGGAATTGTTGGAGACATTCCAGGTATTGATGAAGAAGACGAGCCTAAAGCTATACAAAGAGCTGATGGAACCTGGTTAATAGACGGCAGATATAATATTGACGAATTTAAAAAATTATTTGACTTTAAAGGCAATTTACCGGATGAAGAAGAAGACAATTACACAACATTAGCAGGATTTATTTTAAGTTTGAGCGGTAAAATACCTGATGAAGAAGACAAATATGAATGTGGCAGATTCATTTTTGAAATTATTGATATTGACGGCCATCAAATTGACAAGGTCCTTGTAACCGATTTAGGACCTCAAGACGAAGAAGAAACAGAGGAATGATAATGGACGGATCAATTATAATTCAAATTGTTTTATTGATTGTAGGATTTGTATTTTTAATAAAAGGATCCGACTTTTTTGTGGATGGTTCAAGCAGCATTGCTTCACTCTTAAAGATCCCTACAATAATAGTCGGGCTGACTATTGTGGCTTTTGGAACTAGTGCTCCCGAAGCAGCAGTTTCAATTACATCCTCCTTAGCAGGCAACAATGCAATGGCAGTAAGTAATGTAATTGGAAGTAATTTGTTTAACATATTAATGGTTATAGGAGTATCTGCATTACTTGGCGACTTGCTGATGGAAAAAAGCGTATTGAATAAGGATTTGCCATTTTTAGTAGCAATAACAGTATTGTTTGCAGCATTTATACTAATCGGATGGAATATTACAAGTATTGAAGGAATTATTTTGCTTGCAATATTAATAGCTTATGTACTTTATCTTATTCGCTCATCAAAAAAATCAAAAGATGCAAACAAAGTTGAAAAAGCAAAATTATCTCTTCCAGTGAGTATAATTTTCATAGTAGTTGGGCTAGCAGGCATTATTCTCGGTGGAGATTTAGTAGTTAAGAGTGCGTCATCTATAGCAATGGCATTAGGAATGAGTGAAACATTAGTAGGTTTAACTATTGTAGCAATAGGTACCTCTTTACCTGAACTTGTAACCTCATTAACTGCTTTAAAGAAAGGAGAAAATCAGATAGTTATAGGAAACGTAATCGGTTCAAACATATTCAACATATTATTTGTATTAGGTGCAAGTAGTGCAATAAGTGAAATACCTCTTGACTCAAGTATGTTGATAGATGTCGTATTCATGATTGCAGTTACAATACTATGTTTCATATTTGGTAAAACACAGGAAAAATATGATAAAAAAGAAGGTATTATATTAATCGCATTATTTATTGGATATATGGCCTTCGCTATTTTGAGAAATTAATTCTTTTAACTCACAAGCCTTGCAGATTCCTGATGAAGTTGGTTCACCACAAATTTCACATTCATTAAGGCTTGTGGGAATATCATTTTCAAAGGTTAATATTTTTTGGAAAGATTCCATCACATTATTTTTAACACCAGGATACTTATCTTCACTAACATTTAAAAATTCTTTAATTTTAGCTCTTAAAGATAAATGAGAGTAAGGACATTCATCCAAATGAATATCAATATCATTTAAAACTGCCCACATGCCCACTTCCTTTTCAGGAGTATTCCACAGCGGTTTAATTCTAGGAACCAGTTTTGGATGAATTACATCAAGTTCCGGACCGAATTTGGAAAATTTGATAGTATCTCCTCTGGCAAAACTCATTAAAAAAGATTGAATTTCATCATCCAAATTATGACCTGTAGCTATTTTGACTGCACCCAGTTCATAAGCAGTTTTATTTAAAATATTTCTTCTAAAAACACCACATGGAATGCATGCACTTTTAAAATCCTGATAAATGTCATCCAGGCAAAATCCTTCATCATCTTTAAAGGATTTCTGAACCAATTCAACATCCAATTGCCTAGCGTTGTTAATAGCTGAGTCTATACCGTGCTGTCTGTAGCCATCAATTCCTTCATCAACACTAATAGCTACCAAATCAAAATCAAGTACATTCTGATAATTTTTAAGAGCATGTAACGTTAATACACTGTCTTTTCCACCAGACAATGCAACAGCAATAAGCTCATTTTCCTTAATTAACTGATAATCAGAAATCAGATTATTGATTCTTGTAAAAATCTTTTCATTAAATTCATCTTTGTTTAATTTGACCATTACTAAATTAATTTATACAAAGATAAATAAATAATTTTACCAGGTGAAAAAAATGATTACATGTGATTTTGCAATATTGCCTGTCGGAACACAAACCACTGAATGTAAAGAATATGTAACAGCTGCAGTTCAATCCATTAAAGATTCAGGACTCAGTTATCAGCTGACCGGAATGGGAACACAAATCGAAGCTGAAAACCTAGAAGAACTATACTCCGCAATAGCTAATGCTCAGGAAGCAATTTTTAAGTTGGGAATAGGTAGAGTATATACTGTGATTAAGGTTGATGACAGACGAGATATGGAAAACAGAACTTTAGACGCCAAAGTTGATACAGTAAATGAAATGTTAAAATAAGAAAAAAGTAGTTAGAAATTAATCTAACTCTTCAGATGCTGTTTTAACAGCATCGATCACTAAATCTAAATCTTCTTTTGTAAGTGACGGATGGACTGGAAGAGAAATAACATTGTCTGCTGCAAGTTCTGCATTTGGACAGTTTCCAGTGAATCCTAATCCTTTGTAAACAGGCTGGTTGTATAATGGAATAGGGTAATGAATACCGGTTCCCACACCACAGTCGTTAATGATGTCAACCCAGTCATCCCTGTCTCCTTTTTCAACTCTTATAGTGTATTGGTGATATACATGTTTTGATCCGTATGCACAGTAAGGAGTGATTACTCCATCGACATCTTTTAGACCGTCATTCAGATATGCTGCATTTTCAATACGTTTGTCATTAAATTCATCAATTTTATCTAATTGTGCAAGACCTATTGCTGCTGAAATATCAGTCATTCTAAAATTATATCCTATATCATCATGGTGGTATCTGATGCTTGCACCATGTGCCCTGAATATACGGGCATTATCAGCCAGTTCCTCATCATCAGTTGTGATAATTCCTCCTTCAGATGTTGTCATGTTTTTAGTAGGATAAAAACTGAAACAGGACATATCTCCTAAGCTTCCAACTTTTTTGCCGTTGCACATTGCTCCATGAGCCTGAGCTGCATCTTCAATAACAATCAATCCGTATTTTTCAGCAATTTCATTAATTCTGTCCATATTTGCTGCCTGACCATATAACTGAACAGGCATGATCGCTTTGGTATTTTCTGAAATCAATTTTTCAATTGAATCTGGATTTATTGTATAAGTTTTCAAGTCAATGTCTGCAAAAACAGGTTTAGCGCCAGTGTATACAATTGAGTTACCACTAGCAATAAATGTGAATGGAGTTGTAATTACTTCATCGCCTTTTCCAACACCACATGAAAGCAATGCAGTATGCAATGCAGCAGTTCCGGAATTTACAGCAATACCATACTCTGCACCCACCCATTCAGCAAAACGTTGTTCGAATTCTGCCACTTTTGGGCCTTGAGCAATCATTCCGGATTTTAGAACTTCAACTACATTTTCTATTTCTTCATCTCCAATTATTGGTTTTGCAATAGGAACTTTTATATCTGACACAATTATCACCAATTAGAATAAATTTACTATACTAATGTTTAAATCTAATAATATTTAAAACATTAACATATCATTAAAAACAAACAAGAGTGAAACTAATGGATGAATATAAAATTAAAAGGATTAAAGAAGGATTGACTAAAATTGAATTCCCCGAATTTGACAAAATTTCATCTGATGCGCCAGTATTTTACAACCCGAATATGGAATTAAACAGAGACCTGTCAATACTTGCAATACAAGTATTCCAAAAACAGGAGCAAAGAGAAATAAATATATGCGATCTGTTTGGTGGAAGTGGAATACGAGGCATTCGTTATAAAAATGAAATTGACGACGTTGGAAACGTTTACATCAATGACATAAGCGAAACAGCAAATCAATTTGAAAAACACAATATAGAATTAAATAATCTGGAGGATGTGGAAGTTTTTCAGCACGACGCCAGCATGTTTTTGAGAATGAAAAGAGGAGAATTCGATGTAATTGACATTGATCCATTCGGAACCCCTTCACCGTTTCTGGATTCCGCAGGTTACTGTGCCCGAAGAAATTCATTACTATGCGTTACCGCCACAGACACATCTGCATTATGCGGAACATATAAAGAGCCATGCATACGAAAATATAATGCAAAACCTTACAAAAGCGAATACTGCCATGAAACAGGTATTCGAATTCTGGCAGGATTTGTTGCACTCACTCTTGCAAAATATGGAAAGTATATTGAAGTGAAAATGTCCCACAGCACTGAACACTATATGAGATTATACATAAATGTAAAGAAAGGACCTAAAAAAACTGATGAAAGTTTAAAAAACATAGGATACATAAGTCATTGTAAACACTGTTTGCACAGACAGACAAGCAAAGGCATAGCAAGTCCTATTGAAGAAACATGCCCTGTTTGTGGTGAAAAATTAATTCATGCAGGACCATTATGGTTAGGAAGCTTACAGGACGCAGAATTTATCCAAAAAATGATTGATGAAACAGAAAATAAAAAAATCAACAGTGAGAAAAAAGCATTGAAACTCCTAAACAGCTGTCTTGAAGAAGCAGATGCACCTGCAACATTTTATGAAATACATAAAATCTGCAAGTCATTAACCATCAGTGCACCAAAGCTGGACCGGATTTTTGATGAAATTAAAAAGGACGGATTCATTGCAGTTAAAACACACTACAATCCCCTTGGAATAAAAAGTGATGCGACAATTGAAGACATTAAAGAAGTTTTATTAAAATTAATATAAACTATTAAGCATACTTTAAACTAAAATTCAAATATTTAATTACATTTTTTAAAATTTACAAAAATTTTAAAGTTTCTTATAAAAAATAATAAAAAAAATATATCCTAAACTGATGGAATATAACAGTGAAATAATTTTAGTAAAAATAGAGAAAAAATTATACAAAAGATGAATACTTTTAAATAATATAAAACAGTTATATTATTATAAGTTAATTAATAGATTTCAATCTATAGTATTAACATAATAATTTTAGGAGAAAAAATATGGTAAAAACTAAGGATAATGTTATAAAACTCGATGACACTGACATTAACATTCTTAAAATCATTAATGAAGATGTTAGAACTTCCTATAGACAAATATCCCGTAGTTTAGATGTATCTGTAGGTACTGTTCACAACCGTATTGATAAGATGGTTAAATCCGGTGTTATTAAAAAGTTCTCACCTGTCATTGACCACGAAAAACTTGGATTCGTCTTGACAACCATTATTGGTGTAAGAGTAAAAGGCGGAAAACTTAAAAACTGGGAAGAAAAAACCTTCTTCAATAAGAATGTAGTCGGAATTTATGACGTTACTGGAGAATATGATGCATTCTTAATTGCTAAGTTCAGAAATACCAATGAATTAAATGCATTCATTAAAGAACTATTAAAAGACCCAATTATAGAAAGAACTTATACTCAAACAGTTTTAGACGTTATTAAGGAAGATATGGGATCTTCAAACATTTTATAATCTAAAAATATATATGAAATTGCAGTAAATTTTACTGCAATTAAACTTTTTTTATAAAAATTTTAATAATATTAAAAAACATTCTATTTTTTTGTAAAAATGTGTAAAAAACAGTTTCCAACCAAATGCCTTGAAAAATAAACACCTACAAGGAAATAATCTAAATATATAAATAAAAAGACATTATAAATATATAATGTTCAAATAAATTTTTCGAGGTAATTAAATTGGCAATATGCTTACCCGACACACAAGACGACGCTCCAAAAATACCTATTAAATTAACAAGAGTAGGTGTTACCGGAGTTAAAAAACTATTACAATTAGAAAGAGCAAATAAAAGACCTATAATATTATTACCTACATTTGATGCATTTGTTGATTTACCAAATGATCAAAAAGGTGTACACATGTCTAGAAACCCGGAAGCAATAAGTGAAGTTCTTGAAACTGTTGCTAACGGTAATACCATAGATGTTGAATCATTATGCGCTGAAATTGTTGACTGCATGATGAAAAAACACGAATATGCAAAACGTGTTGAAATAGCTATGGAAACTGATTTTATGTTTATGAGAGAGTCCCCAGTGACTAAAAATAAAACCCAAGAAACTGCATTATTAAAAGCAAAAGCAGTCGGTTTTAGAAATGATGATGGAAGCGTGTCAATTAAAAAAAGTATTGGTGCGGAAGTCATTGGAATGACCGTTTGCCCATGTGCACAGGAATCAGTAAGAGAATCTGATAAACTCAAATTATTAGAATTCCTAGATGAAGAAACTACACAAAAAGTATTAGATACTGTTACTTTTGCTTCACACAACCAAAGGGGAGTTGGAACATTATTAATTGAAGTTCCAGAAGATAAAGTAGTGAAAGCAGAAGATATTATTGAGATTATTGAAAAATCAATGAGTTCACCAGTATGTGAATTGCTCAAAAGACCTGATGAAAATGCAACTGTTATGAATGCTCATCGAAAACCTGTTTTTGTTGAAGATTGTGTTAGAAATATGATGGAAAGTATTGCTAAAAAATACTCAGATTTCCCAGATGACACATTAATTACTTCACGTCAGGAAAATCATGAAAGTATTCACAGACACAATGCATTTGCAGAAAAAGTCACCACAATGGGAGAACTTAAAGAAGAATTAAATATCGAATAGGATCTGATTTAATGAAAAAAACTTATGAACTTGCAGGTAAAGTAATGGGATTTTTTGATGCATTTAAAGGATCAAGACCTGCAATTGATAATGAAAGAATTTTAATCGTTAGAGGAAGATCAAGAAAAGTTTTACCGCTCAGTGAATTTTCATCTAAACTTTCAGAAATTGGACAACTTTTAGAAGGAAAAGAATTAGAACCAACTTCAGATAAAATTGATGAAATTTTAAAAACTGGAGACAAAAATATCAAAGAAAGTGAACATTATACCAATGATGTGGATACTAATGGTTTCATGAGAATGAAAGATGAATTAGAATCCATGGGTCTTGTTGTTGAATATAAAATATTTGAAGTTCAAAACTTTGATATTATAATAGCTATTTGGGAAGATAAAAATGAAATTCCACCACTTTATGTGGAAGTAACTGTATCTGAACATTAATAGCAGAGAGAACAATGAAATCTACAACAAAAGAGGATATTCTCCAAATATTAAATGCAACTGACAGTGAAATAATTCGTTTCATGGCAGAAACTGCAAAATATAGGGAGAATAATCTTATTACTTATTCTAAAAATATTTTTATACCATTGACTGAAATCTGCAGAAATGACTGCGGATACTGTAATTTTAAAAAAAGTCCTGACGACCCTCATGCAATCATTCTCAAGACAAAAGAAGAAATTTTAGCTGATTTAAAAGAAGCTGAAAAATATGGGTGTAAAGAGGCATTATTTACATTTGGTGAAGATGCAGATGAAGAAGAAGTAGTTCGCCAAAGACTTAAAGAATTTGGCTACTCAAAAATGGGCGAATATGTTTATGACATCTGCAAAATGACTTTAGAGAAAACTACCTTACTTCCCCATACCAACGGAGGCAACTTCAGCTTTGATGATTTAAAGAAGTTGAAAGAAGTTAATGCTTCAATGGGATTAATGCTTGAAAACTCTTCGAAAAGATTAATGGAACTGCCAGCACACAATAAAAGTCCTGGAAAAAATCCTGATTTAAGAATAGAGACTATTGAAAATGCTGGAAAACTGAAAATTCCATATACTACAGGCATACTCATCGGAATAGGGGAAACTAAAGAAGAAATAGCTGATTCTTTACTGACTATTAAGGATTTATATGATAACTACGGCCATATCCAGGAAGTCATCATTCAAAATTTTACACCAATTCCAGGTATTGAAATGGAAAGCTGGCCTGAGCCAAGCTTTTTGGATATGATCAGAACAGTTATTGCAGGAACTTTAATTTTTAAAGATACTGATGTAAGTATTCAGGTCCCCCCAAATCTGAATAATGATACAGCACAGATATTCCTATTATGCGGTGCTGACGACTGGGGAGGAGTTTCACCTGTAAGTCCCGACTACGTTAACATTACATCCCCGTGGCCAGGCATAGATGAACTTAAAAAATTAACTGAAGATGCAGGATTTGAACTGATTGAAAGATTATGTGTTTATGACAAATACATCAACAAGGAATGGTTAACTGATACTGTCCTCGAAAGTATCTCTAACTTATCCTAGCATCAATAACCACATGCTCCACACCTGGAGCATATTTTTTTATTTTATTTATTTTTAATATTTCAACATCACGATTGCCGGCCTGAGATTTAATTCTTTCAATTGGTCTGGTATTCATTAACTTTTCAGGAACTGTTTCATGATAGTGAAGAATTCCTCCTTTATTCAGACTGTCAATAGCCACTTTTAGATAATGGTGAGTTGTTTTAACATATCCCATAATGATCCTGTCGGCTTTCAATTTAGGTGTTTCAGCCATACAATCGCCTAAAATTGGAGTAATATTTTTAACTTTGTTTAATTCAATGTTCTCGCAAAGATAGTGGTAGGAATTCGGATTTATTTCAATTGAATAAACATGTCTAGCATTTGCATGAACACCAACAGGTATTGAAAAATAACCTATGCCTGCAAACATATCAATAACTGTTTCATTGTCCTGAACTAATTTAGCAATTCTTAAACGTTCATTATTGTTTCCTTTAGACCACATTACTTTAGCTAAATCCAGTTTAAACAAACACCCATTTTCCTTATTGACAGTTTCAGTTTCACTGCCATAAAGAATTTTATAAATAGGCTCTCTTTTAGTTCCCTGAATATGGTCTATTTTCATGATTGTCTTAACATTGTGTTTTTTAGCCAAACTGTCAAAGTCATCATCTGAATAGCTATTGTCTAAAATTAATATGTCTCCAATCTTTTTGTATTTCATTTACTCACCTTTTGAAAGAAAAGTTTATATATGCAAATAGATAATATTAATATTGTTAGTTTATACTAATTATTGATTCTGATTTTAAATAAAAATTAATAGCAATATTAATTTGAATTTTAATATATTACCTATCAAAGTAGTTGAAATAAGAAGATATTTTAAATACTTATATGAGGTGTTTTAGATGGATGATAAAATATTAGAAGGTACAACAACCGTCGGAATTACATGCAAAGACGGAGTTGTATTTGCAAGCGAAAGAAGAGCTAGTATGGGAAATTTAGTAGCTCACAAAGTCGCAGAAAAAATATTTAAAATTGACGATCATATTGTAACAACCATAGCTGGTTCTGTTGGAGATGCACAAAGCTTAATGAAAGTTATTGAAGCTGAAGTATCATTATACCAAATGAGAAACAATGATGCAATAAGTGTTAAAGCTGCAGCATCCTTAACAGCAAACATATTACGTTCAGGACCAATGTATGTTCAAACATTACTTGGTGGAATGGACGGAGATAAACCATCTCTTTACTCACTTGATCCTGCCGGAGGTATGATTGAAGATACTTACATTTCTACAGGTTCAGGTTCCATCGTTGCATATGGTGTTCTTGAAGACAGATTTAGAGATGATTTGACAACTGACGAAGGAATTGAAATAGCCATAAGAGCTATCAGAGCTGCTGCTGAACGTGATACTTACTCCGGAAACGGATATTTAGTCGCTAAAGTAGACAAAAACGGCTTTGAAATGTTAGATAATGAAAAAATTAAAGAAGTTTTGGATAAGATATAAAGCAAAAGACTAATTTTTCATAACTAACTATTTTTTTATATAATACTGTGTAGATAGTTTATGAAATTTACTAATTATAGCTAAATGCTTTTCATAAACTATAATAATACACATAACTTTTTTTGAAGGGATTATATGACTTCAGATATTTTAGAAGATATTAAAAAAGAGATTTTGCAAAAACTACCTGATGAAATTCAAGTTTCAAAAGTAGAATTTGAAGGTCCAGAAGTAGTAGTTTATACCAAAAATCCAGAAATTATTACTGAAAACGGTGACTTAATAAGGTCACTAGCTAAAGAACTTAGAAAAAGAATTATCATAAGATCTGATAAAAGCGCATTACTTGAACCTGAAGCTACTATCAATAAAGTTCATGAAATAGTTCCTGAAGGTGCAGAAATAACAGATATTTACTTTGATACTGTTACCGGAGAAGTAGTGATTACTGCTAAAAAACCGGGACTTGTTATCGGAAAATATGGAGTAACATCCAGAAATATTGTAAAGAATACAGGTTGGGCTCCTAAAATTTTAAGAACCCCACCAATCAGTTCAGACATTATTGGAAAAATTAGAACTATTCACAAAAATAGCAGTAAAGAAAGAAAAAAAATGTTGCAACGTCTTGGACGCCAAATCCACCAAGGAAGCAAATACCCTAACGACTGGGCAAGAGTTACTTCAATGGGAGGATTTAAAGAAGTTGGACGTTCTTCAATGCTTTTACAAACACCAAACAGTAGAGTATTGCTGGATTGCGGTGTTAATGTTGCAGCCTCAGATAATAAAAATGCATTCCCTTATCTTAATGCACCTGAATTTTCAATCGAAGAACTTGATGCAGTCATTATTTCTCACGCTCACTTAGACCACTGCGGATTTGTACCATACCTGTTCCATTACGGATATGACGGACCAGTATATTGTACAACCCCAACCAGAGATTTAACTACATTGCTCCAGTTCGATCATTTAGATATTGCTCACAGAGAAGGTAATCCCTTACCATTTACATCAAAACATGTTAAACAAGCAATTAAAAACACTATCACCCTAGACTACGGAGAAGTTACCGACATTTCTCCAGATATCAGATTAACATTACATAACGCAGGACACATCTTAGGTTCAGCTATATCCCACATGCACATTGGTGATGGAGCACACAACCTTGTCTATACTGGGGATTTCAAATATGAACCTTCAAGATTACTGGAACCTGCAACAATCAGATTCCCACGTGCTGAAACCGTAATTATGGAAAGTACTTACGGTGGAAGAGAAGATATTCAGCCTTCCAGAAATAATGCAGAAAAAGAAATGATGAAAACCATTTACAAAACACTTAAACGTGGAGGTAAAGTACTGGTTCCTGTATTTGCAGTAGGAAGAGCACAAGAACTTATGGTCGTATTGGAAGAATACATGAGACACGGTCTGATTGAAGAAGTCCCTATTTACATTGACGGAATGATTTGGGAAGCTACTGCAATTCACACAGCAAGACCAGAATACTTAAGTAAAGACTTAAGAGACCAAATATTCCACATGGGAAGAAATCCATTCGTTTCTGACATGTTTAAAAAAGTTCAAAACATTGATCAGAGAAAAGAAATTGTTGAAAGCAGAGACCCTGCAATTATCCTATCCACTTCCGGTATGTTAACCGGTGGAAACTCCGTAGAATACTTCAAATGGTTATGTGAAGATGAAAAGAATACTTTAATCTTTGTAGGATACCAGTCTGAAGGATCAATGGGTAGAAGAGTCCAAAAAGGATGGAAGGAAATTCCTCTTGAAGATGATGATGGAAGAACCAGACAGTTCTGCGTAAAAATGCAAATAAAAACCATCAACGGATTCAGTGGACACTCAAACAGAAGACAATTAATGGAATATGTAAAAAGACTTAATCCAAGACCTGAAAAAGTCATTACATGTCACGGAGACCCTTACAAGGCAGTCGATTTAGCTTCATCAATTCATAGAAGTTATAAAATCGAAACCAAAACTCCAATTAATTTAGACTGTGTGAGAATTCATTAATAATTATATAGTATATAAAACAAAATATTATTATAATAGCTATGTTGTAATCTTTACAACATTTTATTTATTTTTATTAAACAATAGGTGTAAAAATGGTTACTTATTCAGAATCTGGTGTTGACATAGACCTTGAAGCAGTTACTGTTTCTAAACTAGCTGATAAACTCAAGTCAACATTATCATATAGAGACATAATTACAGACAGCGGCCATTATGCTGCTTTAGTTAAATTAGGAGACAAAGCTATCGCAATGAGTACCGATGGTGTTGGAAGTAAAATTTTAATTGCTGAAATGATGAATAAATACGATACTGTTGGTATCGACTGCATTGCTATGGTTGTTAATGATATTTTATGTGTTGGTGCTGAACCAATTGCATTAGTTGATTATCTTGCAGTGGAAAAACCTGATCCTGAAAGAGCTTCTGAAATTGCAGAAGGTCTTGTAAAAGGTGCTGAAGAATCTAAAATTGCAATAATCGGCGGTGAAACTGCTTCACTTCCGGGAATCATAAAAGATTTTGACCTTGCAGGAACAGGTATCGGATTTGTAGATATCGATAAAATCATTACAGGCGAGAATATCGAACCTGGAAATGTTTTAATAGGTATCGAAAGTAATGGAATCCACTCTAACGGATACAGTTTAGCTAGAAAAGCATTATTTGACGATGCCGAATTTAGCGTTGATGATAAAATGCCAAATTCTGACACTACAATCGGTGAAGAATTAATAAGACCAACTGAGCTTTATGTAAAACCTATTGTAGCATTATTTGAAAAAGAATACAATATCAACGGACTTGCACACATTACCGGAGGAGGTTTTACTAACCTCAGACGTTTGAAAAAAGGAGTCGGATACAATATAACCGACCTTCCGGAAGTTCCAGAGATATTCAAATTAATTTACGAACAGAACGTGGACATCAAAGAAATGTATAAAGTTTTCAATATGGGTGTCGGTTTTGTTGTAATTTGTGAAGAAAATGAAGCTGAAAAAATTATGGGCACTTTGAAAGAATACTGCAACTGCCAAATCATAGGTAAAGTTACAGATGATGAAAAGATTACAGTTAAAGCTTTTGAAGGGTCTGAAATTGAATACTGATTAAATGAATAGAGGTGTGAGATATAATGAAAATAATGAAAGATAAAGAGATAGCTCTTGTAAAAGAAATATTAAAAAAATTAGGAGCTAGTGAAGAAGACCAAGAACTAGTTGCAGAAGCTACAATTGATGCAGATTTAAAAGGATTTACTTCTCATGGACTTGGCAGATTCCCACAATATTTAATTAGTATTGAAGCAGGTACAATTAATCTAAAAGATAACATTACAATTGAAAAAGAAACTCCGGCTATAGCATTGATTAACGGTAACAGCGGATTTGGTCAAGCTGTATCATATAAAGCAATGCAAATTGCTATTAAAAAAGCAAAAGAAGTAGGTATTGCATGTGTTGGAGTACATAATTCAAATCACTTCGGAGTAACCGGATTTTATTCTGATTTAGCATTAAGAGAAAACTGTATCGGACTTGTTTTAGCAAATACCGATCCTGCTATTGCTCCTTTAGGAGGTAAAGAACCATTAATCGGAACAAACCCTGTTGCATTAGGAATTCCTTCCAAAACATATATTACTGTAGATATGGCAACATCAGTTACTGCCCGTGGAAAAATCATCGAATCAAAAAGAAAAGGTTTGGACTTACCTGACGGATGGGCATTAGATAAAGATGGAAACCCTACAAATGACCCTGAAGCAGCATTAGAAGGTTCAATCTTACCGTTTGGTGGTTTTAAAGGATATGCTTTATCAGCATTAATCGAAATTTTAACAGGACCATTAGTACAGGCAGGATACGGTCATGGAGTAACAGGTACCGCTTCACCAACTAAAAACTGTACCAAAGGAGATTTGTATGTTGTAATTGACCCATCCAAGTTTGGAGACTTTGATGAATTTGTTGAACATACAGAAGATTTTGTTTCACAAATTAGAGCTACCGGTGAAACTGTTGCTATTCCAGGAGATTTGGAAGTTAAAAGAATTGCTGAAGCTGAAGCCAATGGTGTAGCAATTGATGAAAAATTATATGAACAGTTAAAAGAAATCTGTACCAATTTAGACATTGATATAGATTCCTACATTGAAGAATAAATTTAATTCTTCAAAATTTCTTTTTTTATAACCTAAACTTTATAGACACCACACAGCCAAAGATAAAATATAGTTTAATCAGTATAAAACAAAAATGATTATATATTAAAAATGAACAAAAGTATATATGCAAAAAAATACTTAAAATTATAATACTAGAAAATTTAACTATTTTTTTACAAAAATTTTCTTTTTAGAAAGGAGGAATAAAAAGTTATGAAACTTAAAAACTCTCATATCTTATTGATAGTGATGTCATTATTCCTATTGGTAAGTATTGGATCTGTTTGTGCTAGTGATGCTGCAATGGATGCAGACGCTAAATTAGCTAATGATGGATCAATTACTGTCCTTTCAGACAATAGCTCTATTGTAGAGGACACAAAAATAGATACAACCGTGGTTTCTGAAAATGTTAAAATAAACAATGGAGAAACTGCAAAAATTCCAGTAACCGTGAAAGATAACGAATCTCAAAATATAGATATAAAAAGTGGAGATTTAAATGTTACTGAAAACAACAAAACTATAAAATTTAGTTATGCCAATTCCAGCATTACATTAACTGATAAATTAGCAGCTGGAAATCACAGCATAGTTATTAAATATTTAGGAAATGCTAATTATACTGCTTCTTCAACAAAAATGACATTATCCATTGTTGGAGACACATTCTTAAATGTAACTAACAGAAATGTAAATAGTACTGAAAAAGTAGTCATTCCAATTACATTAACAGATAGTGTAAATATTTATAATATGGATAAAAATAACTTAACATTACTTTTAAGTTATAAAAACGGCAATGACACAATTAATAAAACTATTAGTGATTTTGAATTTGTTAAAAATAACATAACATTCCCATACGCAATAAATGCTACAACAGCGACTGTAAATATTACTTATGTTGATGGAAACAAAACATATTCAAAAAAGATTACATTAACTAGAATATATAATGTGGATCTGCAAATAATAAATGCAGAAAATGAATACCAAACTGGTGAATTTATTTTTAAAATCATCGATAAAGATACTAATACTGCAATTGGTAATCAAAAAATAAGTTTATACACTGTTGGAAATATTAGAGCAGGATTCAGTGCCACAACTGATGCAAATGGTACTGCTAAATTTAAAACAAGCCATCTTTATGAATTTGATAATACAAACAATTCATTTACCATGAAACAGCTTGAAGTAGGAAAACATGCAGTTGAATTGTCTATGAGCAGTCCTTATGTTTTAAAACAAAATGTGGACTTAACAATCAACAAAGCAACAATCAACATTGTGATTAACCCGTATAAAGAGTACTACCAATCTGCAGAAAAAGTAGTTATCAATGTTACTAATGCTAAATCAGGCGAAGCTATGAGCGGAGTTATTCTCCACTTGAATATGCCTGCAACAACTGCAAAAGATTATTATTTCCAAACTGATGCAAATGGAACAGCTCAAATTAATGTTAGTGGATTAGTACCTAACGAATATAAATTAACCGTTAGCAATAATGATACCAAAAACATTAACAAAAAAAGCGTTGATGGAACAATTACCGTTTTAGCAATTAAAACTAAAATGACTGTGACCATGAATACTCCTATGTATTACAACACAGGAAATACCGCAACAATCAAAGTAACAGATTCAAAAACTGGTAAAGTCGTACCAGGTGCAATTGTTTTAATTACAATAACCACAGGTAAACAAAAACAATCATATCTTTACCAGGCAAACAATAAAGGCATTGTTACTGTAAATTATGCTCCTGCAGCTGTTGGAAGCCATAAGATGACTGTGCAAATGGCAGATACCAGATATAGTGCAAGTACAGTTACCAAATCTTTCACTGTTAAAAAAGCTACCGCAAAAATCAATGCTGGAAAAGTAACCGGATATTACAAATCTGGAAGCACATTTACTATTAAGTTAGTTAACTCTAAAAACAACAAACCGATTTATGGTGCTAAACTTAATGTTAAAATATTCATCTCCAGCAACAGATACTATAACTACGACGGTCAAACCGCATTAGATGGTAAATTAAGAATTTCCCTGGATACATTTAAACCTGGAACTTACAAAGTTGTAGTCTCCAAAGGAGAATCCAAAAACTTTACAGCTGCTCAAAAAAGTTCCCAGTTTGTAATCAAAAAAGCTCCATTGAAATTCACTCCTAAAAAATTAACTGCTAAAAAAGGAGCAAGCAAATACTTCCAGATTACAGTTAAAAATACTAAAACTAAAAAAGTGGTTTCAGCAGGAATACCTATCAAAGTTAAAGTATACACTGGAAAAACTTATAAAACCTACACTTTGAAAACCAATTCAAAAGGAATTGCAAAACTTAATGTAAAATCCTTAAAAGTGGGAACACACAAAGTCGTTATAAGTAAAGGTAGCAGCTACACAACAGCAAAATCTGCTACATCTAGCATAAAAATAACAAAATCTTAAGAGAATTAATTTCTCTTACTCTTTTTCTTTTTTATATTTAACGTAAAAACCATCAGTATCAGCATATATTGTATAAAAACCAAATTCTTCAGCTTTTTTTATTGATGATTTGATATATTGCCTTCCCCATGAAGTAATCGCTTTTGCGCATTCAAATGAATACCATCTGAATCTTGGAAAACCATAAATACCATACATTGTATTTGCCAGTCTTTTAATGGCCTGCTGCTGTACATCCAAAGCTTTCTTCTCCTGAGGATCATCTGATGCTTTCATTTCTCTTTTAATTCTGAAACGTTCCTGCAAAATCTTATCGATAACGGATGGAATGAACCCCTGCGGTGATTTTTTAAACTTGATTCCATGTTCCGGAGATATATTATAATCATCTTCATTGTCAACATCATCAAGCATCATTACGTCAGGAGATATGTTTTTTGATATTATCAGACTAGGATACAGACTCCTGAAGTCGAACTGAACCAGATTTTCATGAAGACCTGTTTCAGGTTCTTTAACGTATCCGCCTTCATTATCTTCAGCATTTGCACGGTCTGCAAAATTGGATCCCTGTTTGTTTGGAACAACTTCATCATCAAAATAAGCCTGTTTAACCAAAAACCATTCAGCCTGCTGGCCTGTTGCCATACGTGAAACGTCAAATAACGGTTGGCCTATAATACGAGTAAGTTCTAAGTTAAGAGGCAATGTCTGTTCGGCAATTTTTAAAGTGGAAATTACATCGTCTAAAGAGTAATCAAACAGGTTGTCCAGCTCTTCACCGCCATTGTCCCAGAACTCCCAGATTCTCTCACCGGGAACATCTATCTTTTCTTCTCCGAACAATTCATAATAAACTCTTTCCAATGTATATCTCTCAAGTGACATGTAGCGTCTCATTACAAGGTATAAATCTACATGAATCAAACCTTTAAGAGAAGCGGCATTTGCATATCCTCTTCTAATATACTTAACGTCAGATTCATCCATTCCAATATCTAAATCCACGCCTAAAAGTTTTGCCCTGTCCTTAAGATATGGGAAGTCAAAATTATCTGAATTGTATCCAACAATAATATCAACATTATTGTCTTTGATAATTCTTACAAATTCCTGAATCATCTCACGTTCAGATTCAAGTTGATTTACAAAATCCCCACGACCGGAAGAATTGGTTTTTGTAGAAATAACCTGATTAATGCCGAAATTACTGGCCACTCCAATCATGATTATTTCATCTTCATCTGAATTCGGCATCCCGTGAGGATTTCTAACCTCTAAATCGAAACTTAAAATTCTGAAATTCTGAGGATACTCCGGAACTCTTTTAAGCTCTTCTGTTAATTTGATAATAGTGATGTCCTGTTTTTTAGAATCCAATTTCAAAAAGGATTCGACTTCTTCACCTACAGCTACCACTTCAGTCATTGGAATAATATCCCTGTCCATGAGATATCTTCTGTAAAATGGAATATCGAATTCTCTTATCTGAACTACGTTTTCCAGATCCCTGAGATTATCCCTGTTTTTTGCAAGTTCCTGAGGATGTTTGAAAGTAACTTTAATAAAATCACTTTCAATCTGGAAATCTTTTTTAACGATGTGTTCAGCTTCAACAACATCAAGATTTTCCTTAATTTCGCGAATGCACTCTTCAATATTATCTGATACAACATATAAATAAGGTTCAAAAGTATCATCAAGGAGTATGATGTTTTTATCACCTTCCTTAGAAAACAACCTAATGACAGGTTTATCTTCAAAAGTTACATAATCAATATCCAAAATTACAACATTTTTCTGCATTTATCCATCTCCAAGAAGATATTCTTTCCTGTAATTATCCAAAACAGTGTATGTTATTCCTAAAATCAAAGGCCCTACTATAAAACCTACAACACCATATACAAGAGGACCTGATAAAAATCCGACAAGCAAGATTAACGGATGAATTTCAGCATAATGGCTTGATAAAGCCGGTCTTATGTACATATCTATAGTGCTCAGGAAAAATCCAAAGAGTAAAACTACAACAGCCCTTATGTAATTTCCGGAAAATAGGTCTGTGAAAAATAAAGCCCAATAAATTGGCCAAGGCCCGAATACCGGAATCAGTTGCAAAATACCAGTCAGCACACCCAAAAATATTCCAAAAAGATATCCCAAAAGTGAATAACCGATACATCCGAAGATACCAATTATTACTGAAGTTAAAAAATGACCGTAAAATATGCTTCTCAAAACATCCTTTACTGACTCACAGGTCCTGTCAAAAAATCCTTTTGAATCGTCAGGGACAAAATCACGAATAAAGTTTAAGCATTTGTCTCCATCACGGGAAAAATAAAATACTGAACAGACCAATATAAATAAATCCAGAGAGATATTCATGAATTTACTTAAAAATGAAACAGAATAACTCAACAGATATTTTGCAATTTCATTAATAGATGAATTGACTGTGTTATTTACAGAACCCATATCTATTGGCAGCTGTGAGATAAACTGGTCCAGATTCACATAATAGTTGCTTGCCATAAATGATGCTGCAACGGAATAGACTTCATAAGAAATATAAGCAACCAGCAATATTAACGGAATCAAAACCACAATCATAGCCAGTATAATCGATAGTGATGAAAATTTTAGTTTGGAGCGAATCTTTTGAGAGACCGGCCTTACAAGATAAGCCAGAATAATACCCAAAAGAATCATGTTTAGGACAGGGAAGATAAACATTAAAGAAATTATTATCAGAAAGATTACCAGCAATACTGGCGGATTTAAATAACTTTTAATGTCTATTCCCATATCAATCATCCTTAAATTAGTATTTTACACCAGAAGCATCTCTTCTGTATTTTCCGAACTCGGTAATCTGATATATTTTGTCATTTTCAAAAACAGGACCTTCTACACAGATTCTCCAACCTTCACCGTCAACGCAGCATTGACCACATACTCCCAGAGCACATTTCATGTATCTTTCAAGAGAATATTGGGCAGGTATTGAAGCATCTTCAAGTATATCAAAGATACCTTTCATCATTATCTCAGGTCCGCAGACAAATGCATAATCATAAGTCTCATCTTCAAGCAAACTTATAGTACAATCAGTTGCGAATCCTTTAAATCCGAAACTTCCGTCATCAGTACAATGATGAACAGTAGCGCCTAAATTTTCCAGATAATCTGTAAACAATAATTCATCCTTTGTGACTGCAGCTGCAACAACATCCACTTCATTATTTTTTGACAACAGATCAGAAGATATTGAAGCAATAGGAGCCATACCAACTCCACCACCAATAGCCAGGATTTTTTTACCTTCAAATGAATTATTAAAACCGTTACCATAACTGCCTCTCACACCTATTTCGTCACCTACTTTAAGGTCATGCAGTTGAGAGGTAAACTCACCAATATTTTTAACACTGATTGCCAGCTCGTTATCGTTAATTTGAGATATTGACATTGGCTTTTCATTTTTAAAGTTCCAGACCATGACAAATTCGCCGGGATTTGGACGTCCAAGCTTTTCCATATCCCAATCAAATTTAAAAGTTTTAATTGTAGGAGTCTCTTCAATAATCTCTTTAATTTCAACAATTTTCGGTTCATTAATCATATTTTACAACTCCCTGTGTGCAAGTCCGACCATTTCATCGATTGAGGAATATCCTTTTTCGGACATGAATTTTTCGAGACCTTCATTGATATCACTGAATACTGTGACTCCTTCGTCCATTATTGCAGTACCTATCTGAACTGCCCTTGCACCTGCAAAAATAAATTCAACAACATCTTCAAATGTATATATTCCACCAACACCGATTAATGGAACATCAACTGCTTCATAAACTGAATAAACATTGCTGATTGCAATCGGTTTTATAGCTTTTCCACTCATTCCACCGGATTTATGGAATAATACCGGCCTTGCAACATCAATATTGATTTTCATTCCAGGACCTAATGTATTGATTAAAGACAATGCATCTGCTCCCGCATCTTCACATGTCTTAGCAATTTCTGTTATATCAGTAACATTAGGAGTCAGTTTAGCTATAATTGGAACGTCAGCGGCATCTTTTGCAGCTGAAACAATAGTATGAGACAGATTGCAGTCCTGACCAATGGAAGCTCCGAAACCTTCCATCGCATGAGGACATGAAATATTCAGCTCTATCATATCAACATATTCCTGAACTTCATCTACAAGTGTAGAGAATTCATCAGGTGTAGCACCATATATTGAAGCGATAACAACATTTTCATCCCTTTCAATCTTTTTCAGCTCTTCTTTGAAGTTTTCAACTCCTGGATTTGAAAGCCCTATTGCATTTAAAATTCCGCCTTCAACTGCAACGGTTGTTGGATTTGGATAACCCGGATGAGGATTGATTGAAAAAGATTTGCTAACAACTCCTCCTGCACCTGATTTTAAAATCCAATTCATGGAAGAAGCATTGCTTCCCATGATACCTGCAGCCAACATTAGAGGATTTCTAAATTCTACCCCACAAATTTTAGTTTTTAACATATTATCAACTTTGTAATTAATTATTTAATTAGTTTTTGTTAATTCATCAATAATCTTTTGATATTTTTCATTCTGCAATTTCAAGCTAATAACATTAGTTTTATTAGACTTAACGATTTCTTCGTTAGATTTAATCAATTTTGAAATTTGTTCATCCTGTTTTTCTATAATCATGTCTTTTTGCTCGAGCAAACCTTCATAGGTTTTTGATATTTTTCTTAATTGAATCTCAAGGTTTTCACTATTTTCCTTAATTTGGGACTTATAATCATCAACGAGAGACCTTAAATATTTAACCTGGTCCTGCTTATCTTCTATGATTGAGTCCTTTTCTTTTAATTTTTCAGACAAATCATCCAATTCCTTCATCTGAGCCTTATCATAATCTATTTTAGTGTCCAGTTTATCCTCCAGATTTTTCTTTTCGTACTTAAGCTTAGTGGAGTATAATTTTAGCTTATTGATTTGCTCTATCTTATCCTGAAGATCCATTGTAAGTTCATCAATTTCTGCATTTTTTAATTCAATTTCATTTTTTAAATCTCTAAAACTCTGTTTTGACATGATAACAATTCCAAAAAATAGAAAATTCTATATTTAATTTAAATTTTAAATAAATTAAATCTTTTCATAATCTTTATTAAAAATAAAAAAAATAGTTTATTTCATGCAATGTTATATAACTTACTCAATTAAAGGATTTTTAGCTTTTAATAGTGATAATGAGTTAATTTGTGAAAAACCATTTCCTGAAAATGAAATAATAAATAGATTAGCCCAAATTGCAGAAAAACAAATCGTAGCTGAAGAACAGGAAATTATCGAAGAAGTATCAAAAGATTATGATGAGATAATTATCGAATCAAATAAAAGATTATCAGATTATTCCAGTGAAAAAATCATTATTCAAACACCAAATCAAGGCGGAGAATATCTGAGAGAAAATTATGATAAATTCGGACTTGATAAAGAAGAAATTACTGACATTTATCAAAGACTAGCGATTTATAAAATTAAAAAGGAATCTGCAAGTGAAGACAAGCATCTAATTCAAGCTATAAATTCAATTGATGAAATAGACGAAACAATTTCCAAATTAATTGAAAGAATTAGAGAATGGTATGCACTTTATTTCCCAGAAATGGAAGTAATCAGAAATAATGAGACCTATATCAGATTAATTTCACAAAACAAATCCAAAGAAAAGATTATGGAAGCCAAACCAGATGCATTTCCCGACAATTCCCTTGACCTTGATGATGATATCAATCCTCAAGACCTGGAGATAATGAACAAATACGCAAATTCCATTTATGAACTTCAAAACACAAGAAAGGACATTGAAGAATATATTGACAGCAAAATGGAATCAATTGCACCTAATTTAAAACTGATTGTCGGATCATCACTTGGAGCAAAACTGATTTCACACGCAGGCGGACTTAAACGCCTTGCAACATACCCTTCAAGTACAGTTCAGATAATGGGAGCTGAAAAAGCATTATTCAGACATCTGAAAAGTGGAGACAGGCCTCCAAAATACGGTCTGATCTATCAGCATCCACAGGTGCGCGGTGCTAAATGGTGGAATCGTGGAAAGATTGCCAGAATTCTTGCAAGTAAAATTTCACTGGCCGTCAGACGGGACGTCTTTACCAAAACATTTGATGAAAATGCATTCGAAGATTTTATTGCAAAAGTAGAAGAAATTGAAAAAAACAATCCTTTCCCAACTAAAACTACTAAAAAGAGGAAAGAAGAAAAGGGCAAATCAAAAAATAAGAAAAGAAAATCTAAAAAAAGAAAGAAAAGGAGATAAAGCATGAATGTTTATTTTAAAGATGGAAATATTGCCACAAAGAATTTAACTCCTGGAATTTCAGTTTATGGAGAAGAATTGATTATGGAGGATGTTGAATACAGGATATGGAATCCTAGACGTTCAAAATTAGCAGCCGCTCTTTTAAACGGGTTAGAAAATTTAGAGCTTCAGGACACTTCAAAAGTATTATACTTAGGTGCATCAACCGGAACCACCGTTTCACACATTTCTGATATTACAATCAATGGAAGAGTATATGCAGTAGAATTTTCACCAACAACAGCTAAAAAATTAGTTCGTCTTTCACATCAAAGACTTAACATTGCTCCGATTTTAGGTGATGCAACCAAACCAAAAGGATATTTGAATTTGGTTGAAAAATCAGATTTGGTATACTGCGATGTCGCCCAGCCAACACAAAGTGAACTATTTATGAAAAACATGAATTTATTCTCAAAAGATGATGGACTTGGTCTTTTAATGATAAAAGCCAGAAGTATTGATGTAGTACAAAAGCCTAAAAAGATATTCAAGGAACAAGAAAAGAAATTGAAAGAGAAAGGTTTTAAAATTATCGAAAAAGTAAAACTGGAACCTTACGAAAAAGACCATATTGCATTGTTAGTAGAAAAAAATTTTTAAAAAAAAACAAGGAATATTGATTGAAATTTAAGCTAAAAAATAGCTGTGAGAAATATAAAAAATTACTACAAAAAACACGAAAAAGTATTACTTAGATACCTTTTTATACTATGAAATAAAATATAAAATATGCTAATGCAAATAAAATAAAAGTTCATTGAAACGTCCTTTAGGTTGATTCACTCTATTAATCACTCCATTTAACTCAAGCCTAAAGGCATGAACTTATTTTATTGAATAAACTATTTTTAAGAGAAACATTTTCAAAGATTATTTTACATATTTTATTTTAAAAAGTATTACTTATTTATGCTCATTTTTTGATAAAAAAATAGATTTTTTACTAAAAAATTATTTCTTCAAATCCTACAAATTGAAAACAATATTGCACATAACATAAAATCATAATTTAAAAAATAGATTTATAACTAAAGATACATGAAAATTAGAACACATACCAAGTAATTTAGTTTAACCTAAAAAAATTAATACATTGAATTTTAGAAGAGAAATGAAACATCAGTTTAATTGATTATACACCCTACTAAATTATAACCTGCATCAAAATCTATAAAAATAAATACTCATTACATTAATATAAACAATACTTATTGAAAAAATTAGATATTGTAATAAGTAGATATGGATAAAGTTATATTTTTTTAGAAATTACGTCACAAATTGTTTTTGCAATTTCTTTTTTGGATGCCAGAGGCACAGATAACACATCATCATCAACAATCAGGACCTCATTGTTGTCTGACCCGAAATGACACTCATTTTTAGATATATCATTTGCAATTACAAGATCAGTACCCGCATCGACAATCTGTTTTCTTGCACACCCGATAATGTCTTCACGGGAGATGTTGAACTCTGCCTTAAATCCCACTAAAAAAATATCAGGATTATATTTTTTAATTTGGCGAATAGTTTTTGTAGTTGGTTTAAGATTCAAAAATAAAGAACTGCTGGAATCAATTTTTTTATCAGATTTTTGCCTGAATTCAAAATCTGACACAGCAGCTGTTGAAATAAAAATATCATAGTCCGGTACCAGATTCAAAATTACATCATTCATTTCGCTGCTTGTCTCAACACGAATGACATCAAAAACAGAAGGAATTTCAACACTGACATTAGCTACAACCAGTTTTAAATCTGCACCTCTGATATATGCTTCTTTAGCAAGTTCCAAACCCATCTTTCCGGAAGATTTATTGGTAATGCCTCTTACAGAATCAATAGGTTCATAAGTTCCACCCAAACTTATTAAAACTTTTTTTCCTTTAATAATATCAGTCCTTATGCAAGTTGATTGTTCTTAAAGATTCCAAAACAATATCTTCTTTTGAAGGGAATTTTGCTTTACCTTCATCCATTCTAGGCTTGATAAAAGTAGCGGAACCCTCCTCTTTGATTTTTTCTATATTTCCTTTAATGGCCTTATACATTGAGTCATGCATTGAAGGCACAAAAATTATTGGAGTATCATGACCATAAGCAGTGATTAAAAGAGTGGAAATCGGATTATCAGCCATTTTATATGCGAATTTAGAAATAGTATTCGCAGTAGCAGGGGCAACTAAAATCAGATCTTCCTGAGAATATTTGACATGTTCTATTTTGCCTGTCAGTTCAGTTACCACTTCATTGCCTGTTGCAAATTCCATTGCATTTGGAGTTATGATATCACAAGCTGCCTCGCTCATAAAACATTTTACCTCCAAATCATTTCTTCTAAGTTCACGAGCTAATTTAATTGATTCGGTAGCTGCAATACTACCTGTAACACATAAAACAATCATATAAACACCTTAAAAAAAAGAATTAGGTAATTTGAATATTTGATAATATATAATCAAAAACATACAAATTATCTTCGAATTTATCCAATGGAGCACTGTACATAATCACATAAGCCTGACCGCCTTTTTCAAACCAGACTGCCTTATGTTCCTTTTGAGCGCCGTTCTGAGTGGAAGTGTAAATATATTCAAAGGCTTCCATGCCGTCTATAGCTACATTACCTGATGAAACCAATTGGAACGAACTGTCTTTTTGCATTGATTTATAGGTATCATTTACAAATGTACCGAAATCGCCATCAATAGATTTCTTCTCAACAATTACACTGACCTGACCAATACCGAATGCATCAATTGAGTCCATTTTGGAAATAGCTAAAACTGAATAATTAGACAATGCCTGTGAGCTACCCCAATCAGAAGGATATTGGATTGTAATACCTCCTTTAGATAAAGTCATTATACTTATATCAGTTTTATTGTCTGCACTAGCTACAGCAGATACAGAAACCAATAATAATGAAAGCATTAAAATTACAATAGTTATTTTAAAAAGATTACCTCTCATAATATCACCTTATGGATTAATTATTAGATCCTCCACCATTTCCAGATTGACTGCTTGAGCCCGAATCAGACGAACTTTGAGAACTTTGAGAACTCTGAGAACTTTGAGACTGACTACTCTGTTGAGAACTCTGATAAGAACTGTCATAGGTAGTCTCGACATTACTATCATCAGAAGTTGTCTCTAAATTATTATTGCTATTATATGAATTATAGCTGTTATTATAAGTTTTAGTAGTTGTAGTGTTATTTAATTTAACATCATTTTTGAATTCAGGGAATGCAGTATCATCAACAACAGCTACATTTTCAGAGTCAGATATTGATCCGAAATCCAGATTGAAAATTCCGTATGCAGTACCGGCAGTAAAACCAATAACCAGTATCAATAACAATAATAATTTAAAGGTTCCACTATCCATAGCGGGCTTTTTCTTTTTATTATATTTTTCATCGGATTTTTTAGGATTTATAATATACTTCTGAACCAAGTCCTGTTCTTGTTTTTTCTTATTTTTGGTAGGTTTTCTTCTTCTTTTCTTTTGAGTATCTTTAGAGGATTTTCCTTGCATGGACCTAATTCTTCTTGTAGCTGCTTTAGCATCAATAGAATTTAGCTTGTCTTCATACTTGGATCTGAAATAACTGTATTTTTCAGCAGATATTTTTCCAGAATTATAATCGTCTTCTAAACTACTCATGATTTTTAGAAGTTTTTCTCTATCTTCTGACATGCCTACCCTCCCTGAATTGTACATGATTAATTTTATATAAACATTAATTTAAAGTTTCCTAAAATTCAGGATAAGAACCAAGAATTTTTAAATAATAAGTATTTTCTTCTATTTCGTTAATTATACCTTGAATTCTTTCATCTTTTACATGACCTTCAAAGTCAACGAAGAAAATATATTTTCCCAAACCCTGTTTGGACGGCCGGGATTCAATTTTTGTTAAGTTAACATTATTTTTTTCAAATATTCCCAATATATGATATAACTGACCCGGCTTATCCTCATAAATTGAAAATATTATGGATGTCTTGTCATTGCCGGTTATTTCAGAGTCTTTTTTTGAAAGGACAACAAATCTTGTCATATTATTATCCGTATCCTGAATATTAGCCTCAAGAATTTCCAAACCATACAGTTCAACTATTTTGGAATTTCCAATTGCCGCTTTTGTTTTATCTCCTTTAATATCCTTTGCAGCTCTTGCAGTACTGATTGCATAATGAGGCTGGATTTTATTTTTACTTATAAATTCCCTGCATTGTGCTATTGCCTGGGCATGAGAATAAACATCTTCAATATCTTCTATTTTACAACCTGGATTAACTATCAGATTTTGATTAATTGGGATAATAATTTCCTTATAAATTTTTAAATCAAAGTTATGGGCTAGTGAATCTAGTGTAATACCAACGGGTCCTTCAATTGAGTTTTCAATAGGAACAACACCATACACACATTCATCATTCTGAACGCTTTCCAAAACAGCGGGAATTGAACAATACGGTATTAATTCATCACCCACCATACTGGCAGCTTCGTGAGTAAATGTTCCTTTAGGACCTAAAAATGATGTTAATGTAATTTTTAAACCCCCTTAAAAATAAAAAAAAGTAGTATAGTTAAAAACTATACGAAATTTAAGATTCTAATTTTTCAATTAGTTTTAAAATATCTGTTTGAGTGATAATACCTACTACTTCATCATCCTCAACAACAGGCAAACCGTTAAATCCGGTTTCCATAATTATTTGAGACACTTCAGTAATAGACATATCTTTAGTTACAGATGTAGGATTAGAAGACATTATGTCTTCAACTAAAAGCTCTTTAATTTGAGATTTCTGGTATTTCTCAGGAACTTTTTTTCTAAAGTCAATGAAAGCTCTCATTAAGTCTTTAGATGTAATCATTCCAACGAGTTTACCATCATCTACAACAGGCACTCTTCCAACATGATTTTCAATCATTTGTCTTCTAGCATGAACAATTCTTTCAGTTGGAGATACTGTAACTAATTCTTTAGACATTACTTCTTTTACAGCTATTTTATCAAATGCAATTCCTGTTGCAAGTGTTACAAAATCTGCTTTGGAAACAATACCGACCATTTTTTCATCTTCATCAACGACCGGAACTGATCCTATTCCATTGTCCAGCATCAGTTTTGCAACATCTTCCAATTGCATTGTTTTTGGAACTGTAAATACATCTTTAACCATTACAGATGAAATATGAAGTCTTGATGCAGGCATGCTTTCATATTTTGAAGAACCAAGCTTGTTAGCTATGTCTCTTTCTGAAATAATACCAACTAATTCTTTATTATTGGTTACTGGTAAACGGGATACATTGTGTTTACGTAACAATTTTAAAGCATCAGAAAGATTTTGATCTTTGTCTACAGTGATTAAATCCTCAGACATCAAATTCTTGATTTGCATATTATCATCTCCTTTAAGTGTTTTAATATCTTTTAACTGCGTTTAAAATATCTCTTTCAGTAATAATACCCATTACTTTGTCATTTTTAACTACTGGCACTCCACCAATGTTCTTTTCAGCGAAGAGTTCGCATAAATCGCCAATAGTCATAGTTGGTTCGACAGTTACTGGGTCTTCAACCATTATTTCTGAAACGATGGTTTTTAAAACATCAGTTGCTAAATTGGAATTTAAGTTATCAAATAATTCTTTTGCATTAAGGAATCTTATTACATCAGTAGAAGTAAGGATACCTAATAATTTTTTAGCAGCTTTGGAAATATCTGCTTCACCACCAACAATAGGAATTCTTCTTAAACTGTTTCTTACCATGATTTTACATGCACCTTCCAAAGGTGTTCCAGGAGTTGTAGTGAAAACTTTAGTACTCATGTAATCTTGTACAGTTTCTTTTCCAGCCATACCTGCTAAAGATAAAGCAATATCTCTTTCAGTAACAATACCTGCGAGTTTTCCATCAGCATCAACTAAAGGAATAGCCCCTAATTGATTTGCTAACATTGCTTCTATGGTATCTGCAATTGAAGCTTTGCTGGATAATGTTATCAAATCACGAGTCATAATTTCTTTAACAGGTTCGTTAATAGCTGCTAAGAAGTTATCTTCATATTTTTTCTCAATAATGTTGAATTTTTTTCCTCCACCAAAGAAATCTAATATATCCATTACTGTTACAATACCTAATAACTTACCGGAACCTGGATCAGTAATTGGTAATCTTCTGAATTCGTGTTCCATCATTACTTTAGCAGTGTCTTTAATACTTTTTGAAGGAGGAATTGAAACTACATCTCGAGTTGCAATAGCCATGATGTCTCCTTCTTTATCATGAACTTTTGTCACACGTTCAACTGCACCTGTATTTGATTTTCTGTTAACGGATGTTTTATCTTTCATTTTCACACCTCAATTTACATTTGCACTTCAAAATTAAATAAAATCAATATTAAAAACAAAATTACTCAATATCCAAAATCTTATGGATTTGAGGAATGGTGGAAACTTCAAAATATTGCCCAACAATTTCAGAAAAACTAAATAATCTAAAATTAATATCTCTCCAGTCCCCTAATGGGCTAGAAGGTTGGATAATTATTTTAATGTTGCTTTTGTTTGAAATACTCTCAGATAATTTTTCAACTACCTCTTTAAATGACTTTATTTTTGTTGAAGGCAATATAACTACTTTACAATATACATTTATAGACTTTGCTATTAATAAATTTAGTGATTTAATCTCATTAATAAAAATACTTTCATCAAATTTCCCATCAAAATGCTCCGGAAGTTTAATATCCAGAGATACAATGTCCAATTTCTCAATTAAATCAATATTTTCCGGCAAAGTCCCGTTAGTTTCAAGCATTATATTTAAATTAAAATTTTTACTTACTTCGCTTATAAAATCAGGATATAAGCTAGGTTCACCTCCGGTAAATGAAATGGTTTTACAATCAGGAGTCAACAATTTATTAATTTCTTCTGACACTTCGCCAGGAGTCATTAATCTGCCTGCTTTTTCAGATTTACTTTCATTGGTGTCGCAGTAATTGCAGTTCAGATTACATCCTGCAAATCTAACGAAGATTTGTCTTTCGCCTATCAGCAGACCTTCACCTTGAAAAGATGAAAAGATTTCAATTATGGGAGCTTTCATTATAAATCTTTCCTGTACATAGCTCCCTGACCAATTCCTTCATTTACACAGACTGAAACATACTCGAGATTGTCGTAGGTTTCAGACAGTTTTCTTGCTAAAGTTTCAGCAAAGAATTTTGACAGCTCTTCAGCAGAACTATAAGGAAGAGGTAAAAATATACAATCTTCAGCAGGAATTGAATATCCTTTTCCATCAATTTTAAAGTGAACTGAACCTTCTTTTTTCAAATCAAAAATGGAATCTGATTTTTTATCGAAATCCTTAAAGTCTATTAACTTGTTATAGACCGGAATCAATAATCTGTGATCCAGTTCATCGCAAATTGCCTTTGTATATTTTTTAACATCTTTAAAATCTACTACAAAATCAAATTCACCAGCCCTTTCACCTTCAATTTCAACATCCACAAAATAGGAATGTCCATGAATAAATCCGCAGGATTCATGTCCTGGAATTACATGAGCTGATGAAAATCTTAAATTAGATTGAATACCATTAATTAAAAGTTTCATCCTAACACCTTAGTTTTACTTATATCATTTTCAATTGTTTCTATCTCATCAATAAAACGAGTTACAGTTTTGTTGATTAATTCTGAAAGATTATCCTGATTAAATACCTGTTTTTCATCTACTTTAATATCATACAATCCTATGGTTTCTACATCATTTGGAGTTCCTTTATCTTCCAGATTAAGTGCAAAATGAATTTTTGCAGAGCTTAGAGAAATACTTGCAATTGAAATGGAGAGTTTTCTATCATCAACGAATATGTCATCTCCCTCTCTTTTAGTTTTTACACCATATTCAGTTAATATTTCCCTGAATATCATTACAAGAAGCCTTTGTCTTAAATAGGCAATTCTCATATTCGGAGGCTGCTGGTCAAAAAACTCACAGATGAAATTAACCATATAGTTGGATTTGATTTCTAAACCGACATCAGCGAAATCCTTTAGATTGTCCGGAGTTATATTTACAGGACCAATCCATGTTATGATTGATGAACCGTATATTCCAAACTCCTGAAAAGCCCATGACGGGTCAATCTGACTTCCATCATATTCAAATATTTCATCAATATACTTATGAGTTATCATCATAAGATATTATTAGATTATATTTTATTTAAATATTGACATGACAATATTAATTAGTAATTAAATGAAAATGTTAAACAAGGAGTTATTAATATGGAACAAGTACGTACAAGAGATTTTATTTACACAACTGATGATTTATATTTTGCATCAACCAATTACATTCACCCGGAAAACAGAGTAATTTCATTTTTAAGATATATTCCGGACCCTGAAGGAGACCGTGAAAAAGACGGCAAAAGATATAGAAAAGTAGGTTCCGAAGAAGCATACTCATTTTTAAGGGAAAACTATCCTGATTATTTATATTTTTCAGACGTGACAAATGTGGAAATGATGGGCGTCCCGCTTGATAAAGTCGAAAGAATCATCAAACCTGAAAACAGATTATTAGGTCTTAAAAAGACTTTTGAAAGTGGAGGAGAAGTTAAAAATCCCGAACTGATTTCAAAACTGATGGATGTTGCAGACTTTTTCCATTTCATGGCAGACATTCCATATGATCACTTGGGAATTTCAGGTTCAATATTGCCTGGCCTTCAAAAAGATGACGTTTCCGATTTAGACTTTGTAGTTTACGGTCTGGACAATCACAGAAGGGCAATCGCTGCATTTAAAGAGCACAGAGGAAAAGAAGTTTACATTGAAGAGGTTGACAAACACATAACCGTTGAAGGAATCACCAATGATTACTGGGATTTCGTATACGATAAAAGGATGTTTGATTCAAGCCTAACCAAAGAAGAATTCAGATGGTATGAAAACAGAAAAGCAAACAGGGGAACAATCAACGGAACACTATTCGATATTCTTGCTACCAAAGACTACGATGAAATTGAAGGAACATGGGGAGATACAGTTTACGAGCCACAGGGAATAGCCAAAATCGAGTGTGACATTGTAAGCGCACTTGGTGCATTCGACAATCCTTCACTTTACACAATCGAAAACGTTGAAGTTTTAGAAGGTGCGGATGTTGAGTTTACAGAAGTCGTTTCATTTACACACACATATGCAGGCGAAGTTATTGACGGCGAACATGTAATTGCTAAAGGTAAAGTGGAAAAAGTCATTGTAAACGGCGAATTTAGAAATTACAGACTTGTTGTTGGAACAACCCGTGAAGCTATTGACGAATATCTGAAACTTAAGGAAAGTCCCGCTTAAACTTAAATTATTACACCCAACTATCCCACCACCTTCTTTTTTAAACAAAAATATAAAAATCCACACCATAATTATTAACTTTTCATAATTTTATCAAAACGAATATTATTCATTTAAAAAAATAACCATTATGAAGATTATTCAACTATTTTTAAGAAAAAATAACAGGAATTAATGAAAAATAAAACAAATACTATATAAACTTCAATGACAAAAATAATACTATTTAATTGAATGTGATAAAATGAGTGGACATGAAAAACAAGAATGGAATAGTAATTTTGCATTTATGATGGCAATGATCGGGTCCGCTGTTGGTTTAGGAAATATCTGGCGTTTCCCAAATGTTTTATATTCCAATGGTGGAGGATCATTCATGATTCCCTACATTGTTTCACTGTTTCTCCTAGGAATTTCCTTTGTATTGGTGGAATATGCAGTAGGATTTAAATTCAAAAAGTCAATTGCAAGAATATTATTCACAATTAAAGAAAAATTAGAACCCGTAGCATGGTTTATTTTATTAATCGTATTTTTAATAACAACATACTATGTTTGTGTAGTCGGATGGGACTTAATTTATATAGTTTTAAGTTTTACAAAAGCATGGGGTGCAAACCCAGATTTATACTTCTCAAATAACGTATTACATGCAACAGATTCCGTTTCAGGAATATTTACAATTGTTCCTAACGTGCTTGTTTCAGTATTCATAATCTGGTTATCTGCATGTTTAATCCTTAGAAGAAATTTAAATGACGGAATTGGAAAAGTCAGCCAAATCCTATTGCCTTTATTATGTATAATTGTAATAGGAATTGTAGCATTTTCCCTGACATTGCCTGGTGCAT
The DNA here is from genome assembly GCF_900314615.1 of uncultured Methanobrevibacter sp. NCBI lineage: Archaea > Methanobacteriati > Methanobacteriota > Methanobacteria > Methanobacteriales > Methanobacteriaceae > Methanobrevibacter > uncultured Methanobrevibacter sp. The sequence goes on from NZ_OMWA01000006.1 coordinate 42,080, forward strand.
CAATCGGATATACTCAGATTTTTACACCTAACTGGAGTGCATTGGGAAATCTGGACGTATGGCTGGCGGCATTCGGACAAATCGTATTTTCCTTAAGTTTAGGTATGGCAATAGCTATGACATATGCAAGCTACCTGCCTGAAGGTTCAAAATTAGTGGACAATGCAGTTGTAGTTGCATTTTCAAATTCCGGTTTTGAAGTCTTCAATTCAATTGGAATTTTCTCAATTTTAGGATTTATGGCATTATCCAGCGGAATTCCATTCAATGAACTAGTAACTGAAGGAACTGGCCTTGCATTTGTAGTTTTCCCACAAGTATTTAATATAATGGGTCCTGCAGCATATGTTGTTGCACCGTTATTCTTCCTGTGCATTCTCTTTGCAGGAATTACATCCGTCATTGCACTTCTTGAAGGAGTTTGTTATTCAATTTCTGAAAAATTCCTTATTGAACGTAAAAAGACCGCAACTGTAGTATGTATCGTTGGATTTTTAATATCATGTATTTTTGCAACAGGCATTGGAAGTACACTCCTTGGAGTATTTGACGGATTCTTAAATAACTTCGCTTTGCTGTTTGCAGTACTTCTAGAATGTATCATCTTCGGATGGATTTACAAATTTGATGACCTGATTGAAACATTAAATAACAATTCATCAATCAAAGTAGGAAAAACCTGGAAAACTGTAATCAAATACATATTACCTATCTGTATTTTAGGATTATGGATTCAGGGAATTTATTCCACCGCAAAAACTGCAGACGGATTAAGCACAACAGTAATGATTATATTAACAATAGTGCTAATAGTAGTTCCAATTATCTTTACAAAATTGCCTGCAATTAATAAAGATTACTACAACGTGGAAAATTAACTTCAAATAGCTAAAATATTAGCTATTTCCTTTTTTTATTTTATTTAAAACAATTTAAGCCATTTATAACTTCTTAATTTATATATTATTAGAATCTAACTAATATTACGCAATTTAAGAGGTTATACTATGATGAATATATCTTCAATAAAAACACACATGTACTGTCCCATGAAACTATACATCCAGAACCATGTAGATATTAACGAAAACAAAGATTACCAACTTGCAATTGAGATAAAAAAGCTTAAAATTGACATCCAGGATTTGATTCACAAAAACATGCGCAAAATCAAAAAAGAAATGCACATAGTTGAAATCGAACAGATATTATCTGACAATATTGATTCATACATAAGAAGCACTGCAGACGCAATCAGATCCATGAATTTAGGAATTGAATCATCCCAAATCAGCCAAATTATTGATGATACCTACTTTAACATTAAAATTAAGGCCCTTCAGATTAAACAGTCCATGATGATTTTTGACAAACATGCATTTGAAATTATCGACATGTTTTTTCCAAACTCAATGTATTCCTACCTGTTAAAAGACCCCCAAGTCGAATTAATAGGTATGTGTGATAAAATAGAGATAATCGACGGAAATTACTATCCAGTAATCCTTAAAAGCTCAAATCCCCCAGTCAAAGGTGTTTGGGACCAGGATGCTATTGAACTTGTTGCATGTGCAATCCTCATTGAAGAAGAATTCGGAACAGATGTTTATGTTGGTTTTGTTGATTATGACAAAATTGGAGATAGAAGACCTGTTGTAATGGATATCAATCTCAGAAAAAGTCTGTTTGATATTATGCGCGAAGTTAAAGAGATAACAGATAATAAAAAACTTCCAAATGTTGAAAAAAATGTAAAAAAATGTGAAAAATGCAAATATCATGACATCTGCATAAAAGATTAAAAAAAGAATTAATCAAAGCAAATAAGGATATTAATCCTTATTCGCTTTTAAAGGAGTTAAATAAATAACTCCCCTATATGTCCATAAACATGAAGTTAAAATTTGATATTGTCACCTAATCTTTTAATATCAAAAACGGCAGTGTCAGCAACAGACATTACTGCCAAAACACCTGCCTGAATAGGATCAGTTATTATTAAATCAGCATATTCTGTTACACTTCCAGGCATATTTAGGGATATCACTGTTAAATTACTTTGTTCTTTAACATTTTTAACTGCTTTGGTAATCTCCCCACCCATAAGTGAACCTGCAAGTACCAATGCACTTACACGAGGCAATCTGGAAATAGCTTCAACAGCTTCAGATATATTTTTTTCACCAACTAATGGAATTGTATCTATACTTATGCGTTCTCCGCGTATATTGTGCCTGTCAGCTTCAGTGATTGCACCCATTGCAACCTGAGATACCTGTGCTCCGCCACCAACAATGATAATACGTTTTCCATAAATGTCTAATTGAGAACCGTGCAACTCTACAGTTTTTACTTCAGAAATATTTTCTAAATCTGAAAGCAAACATTCAATGTCTTCAACATGTTCGAGTTCCAGATTAATGGAACCGACATTGTTTTTTTCAACAAAAAGATGAACATAACTAATATTAGCACCATGATTAGTGATAACATCAGTAATATCATCTAAAACACCTTTTTTCTCATTAGTTTTTATTGTTAAAGTATAATCATTCATTTTTTGGCCTTACTTTATCAAGTTCTGCATGAGCTCTTTTCCACATACTTAAAAAATTATCATTTTTTGAAACAGGAATTACATCAAGACCTAACTGCCTGTGCTCTTCAATCCATTCTTCATGGAAAACTGGTATTTCTATTTTGATTGGTTCAGAGGTTTTATTTACAATGATAAGATTCCTGTAAGGAAAATCCCATTCTACAATGTATCCTGCAAGACTTACTATATGATATGGTCTCATAACAAATTTCAAATAAATCACCTCATAATAATCCAAGTACAATAGATAAAATTCCAAGCAATGTAGTACCAAGTATTGTTGGCAACAACTGCCTGTTTGTAAATACAGGGCTGAATGCTGAAAATATTCCCATCATAAATACGAATATCAATGCAACTGCGATATTAACCAAAATTCCCCATGAAAATATGTTTGGAGGTATTCCAATGAACAGTACTGAAAATACAGCACCAAGTACAAACATGAAAAATCCTCTGGTTAAATATACAACCGCACGGTATTTAGCTGCATATTCCATATATGGTCCTTCAATAACATCACATTTTGCTTTAATTATTGAAAATGGATATTCGTTCAATAGAATCATGTAACCAATGAAAAATACAATAGCTGCAATTCCACCAGCCACAGTGAATAGGAATGGCCCATGTGCGTGCTGATAAGCTACAATATCAGGTAAAAATATGCTTCTTGAAGCAGTTACCGGTGCAAACAATGCAAGGTATAACGGGAAAGATCCGTAAGTAATCATTCTTAAAGACCTTCTTGCACTGATATCTTCGATAAATGACCTGTTTGCATTATTGTGAACTGCACCTTTAATCTGGTCAGGGAAAGGCATATTAACAGACATGACTGATTTTGATAATGCACCCATAAGCACATAACATATTTCTTCAACTTTTAAAAATCCAACAATAGCAACCAAGCTTGCAAGAGCAGGGATTTTATATGCCTGAGGTGTTAATGCAATAAGAATACATAAAACCACTATAAAACATATTATCGGCAACGCTTTATAAAGTCCAGGAACCGGAGAGGAAACCTCTACATTTTCTTTAAACATGAATTTGATTGGTGCCATTATTCCCGGAGCAGTTACATACGGTCCGATTCTTTGCTGAATTCTTGCATGAATATATTTACGTTCAATTCCCGGAAGTAATGTTGAAATTACAAAACAAACAAGAACAGTGAGAACTACTGCGATAACTGAATCGATTAATGCATTTCCAAACATTTTCTACCTCCTGATGATTTCTATTGCTCTGTCTGTACATGTAAAACAAGGGTCACATTGTACAATACATAATTGAGCATCAGTAATTTGGTCTCCAATACATGCATACTGCATTGCACCAATATTTGCCATTGATGGAGTTCTAATAATACTGTGCCTTACTCTTCCGCTTTCAAGCGCATAGGAATGGTATAAAGTTCCTCTTGGAACTTCAATATAACTTTCAATAATATCAGTGTCAAACATTTCCCAATCCCTGTTGACTACTTTACCTTCAGGAATATTGGCAATTGCCTGACGGATAATATTAATTGCTTCAAATGATTCCAATGCCCTCATAATTAAGTTTGATTTTACATCCCCGTCAGGTTGGGTTATTACATTAAAATCAAAATCATCATATTCGAACATTGTTGTTCTTAAATCTCTTGCAACACCTGTTGCTCTTAATGTCGGTCCGGTTACAGCCAGTTCAATAGCCTGTTTTTGTGGAAGTACACCGATACCGGTAACCCTGGAAAGCAGTATTGAATCTGCCATAAATCTTTCAACAAATCCTGTAAGACCTTCTTCAAGTGCATCCATATCGTTTTTGAGTCTTAATAATTTAGCTTCATCCAGATCACATCTTGGTCTTACTCCACCCAGTACAGAACATCCGTATTGAACTCTGTTACCTCCAATCATTGCAAGAAGTTCCATTACGATTTCCCTTAAATAGAATACTCTCATGGAAAATGTTTCATGAGACAGTACCTCACAACCGTGTGCTAAATACAAGAAGTGTGAATGTAAACGTTCAAGTTCACTCATAATTACTCGAATATATTTAGCTCTCTCTGGAATTTCAATACCTAAACCTATTTCAGCAGTTCTGCAGGAGTTCCATATATGTGCATTAGAACAGATTCCGCAAATTTTTTCAGTAAGGGCATTTGCTTTTTCAACAGGAAGACCTTCCATAATTCTTTCAATTCCCCTATGATTTACACCAATAGTGATTTCCGCTTCCTGAACTATTTCATCTTCAACGAAAAATCTTACCCTATATGGTTCCAATGCAGCAGGGTGAACTGTACCCATTGGAATTTCAGTTTCAATAATATTACTTCTTGGTACTTTTTCATCCATTTAATCCCCTCTTTAATCCGCATCCAATAATGTAGGTAACAGGGAAACTACTCCTGCTAAAACATCTTGTGGCCTTACAGCACAACCAGGAACTTTCGCAGCTACTGGTATAATATTTTCGACTGGTCCTTCAATTTCTTCAGACGGAATATCTCCATAACAGTTTTTGTATACTCCACCCATTAAAGCACAACTTCCTGCAGCTACAACTAATTTAGGATTAGGAATAGCTTCATATATTTCTTCTAAAGGTTTTCTATTCAAGTGAGTAACCGGTCCTGTGACAACCAATACATCGGCTTCACGAGGATTCCATGTTAAAAACACATTATATTGCTCAGCATCGAATCTAGGTGATAATATTGAGTTTACAATTTCAATATCGCATCCGTTACATCCGCCAGTGTAAACCAGCATGACATGTATTGCTCGTGCTCTTGAAAATGATTTAAGACCCATCTAATCACCTTCCTCTCTATTTTTCAATACTGTATTGTCAGATAAATATTGTGCAATAAACTTAAGTTTATCATCTGAAATTTTAAACGGCTGATCTATTAAATCTGAAACGTCAACTTCCTGGTCCCCAACACAGCTTGGGTGTATTGTTCCTTTTTCACCATAAAGGGAATATACAGGACAGAAATCATGACAATAGTAACAGACAACACATTTTTCAAGATTAATTTCAGGTACTTCTGTTTTAGTCCATCCGTCAGTTATCTTTACTGGACTTGCTAATTTTTTCATCTCCACTGCACCTGTCGGACAGACATTGGCACAACCTGCACATCCTATGCAGGCCTTATCATCAACCCTGTCATCCACTTCTACAGAAAGTGTTGAGATTTGCCTTTTCAGTTCCATGTCTGTGACTCTATCAGCTGCAAAAAAGATTCTTTTAAAGTTAGTAAATGCTCCTTCTAAAGCTATTCTTAGTATACTCATTTAAATACCCTCTATTGAATCTTTAAAATTTCTTTCGAATAAAAATGCTTTTGCAGGGCATGCATTCTTACAGGCTCCGCAATAGGTACATTTTTCTTCATTAACTACGTAATTACCATCAATCTCATCGATTGCATCATATGAACAGATTCCGTGACAAACTCCACAATGCATACATAATTTCTGTTCGATGAAGTTAAATCCATCGGTAATTTCATTTTTATACATTGTAGATTTTGGAATTGCATCAACCGGACAGTGAACCGCACAATTTTCACACAATATACATTTATCCAGTTTGACAGATATTGTGCCCCTGTGCAGAGTAATTGCATCTTCCTGACATACTTCCACACATATTCCGCAGGAAATACAATCATCAGTGACTTTACCGTCCCATGTATGAGTCATGTACTGGCGAGCCTGTGCATCATCACAGACCTGCACACATTTACCGCAACTTACACAGAATCCTGACAATGCAGGCAATTCCACATCATCAAATTCATCATAAATAAACATTTCATCGTCTTCAGTCAATGTGCGAACAGGACATGAAGCGATTGCAATGGCATGAGATACATTTTCTGTATCTGATGTCGGATCATATCTTAGTTTGCCGTCAACGTTTTTAAGAGATTCGTTTTCACATAAATCTGCACATAATCCGCAGTTTAGACAGGATATGATTTTTCCGGATGCCTTCTGATTGATTTTATTTACAATAATCTCGAAGTTATCCACTGAAATCGCATTGTGAGGACAGGCTTTCATACAGTTTAGACAAAGTGTACATGTAGATTTGTTTACCATCTGATGTTTATTCATTGATTCATTTGGACAAACATCACTACATAACCTGCATTCACGGCATATTCCTTCATCACGGTCGACTTTAACGTGAATCGCTCCAGTAGGACAGTATTCTTCGCATCTTCCGCAAAGAATACATTTATCGGTGTCTGTTCCGAAATAGCTTCTTGAAACCTCGGTTATTAAATTCTCAGGTTTGTGAGGAACACCTTTTAGAGGAGGATTCAATACATTCATTGATTTAATTAAAGTAATCTGTTTGTCTCTTTCAAGATCAAAACCATCTACACGGTAATCAGGATATTTTTCAGCACAAACTCCGCAACGTGAACAGATTCCATAAACAACACCTTCTTCTATTGTGATATTGTCTGTTGGGCAGTTGTACATACACATTCCACAACCGTTACATTTAGCTCTGTCTACAACATATCCTCCATAACTATTCTGGAATATTGCTCCGTTAGGACAGTTTTTACAACATATTCCACATGTAAGACAGCTAAATGCTTTTCCATTAACTAATCTGATAGATTTTGTAGGGCATGATTTAATACACTCTTCATTTTCACAATTATTAGTTGATAAAAACATGATAAAACCCCTTATTTACTCCTTGCAAATAGTAGTTTGCCTACAAAAATTCCTATTAATGCAGATAAAAATGCAGTAGACATAGGCAAGTCTGTGTAAAATGGATAATTGCCTGATTGCCATGCTACTATAATTCCTGCTATTAAAATTACTACAAATGATCCAAGAGTGAATTTTGCATCTGAGTTTCCGGTTTTAATCTGAGAGCCGATAACCAAACCCAAAATCAAACCTATGACAATTGGTCCGATAGATAACATTATTCACCCTCCTCAACTAATTTCTTAAATCCTGCAAATGCAATTACAATTGAGGATAGGCCAACAAATACTTTTAAACCTACAAATACATTAAGATATGGAATAATTCCTGCATTTGTAACATCCGGATAATGGAAGACATTCTGAATTGCTGAAGGAACTATATTGAACAAGTCAGTTCCCACATTATAGAGGAAAAATCCTCCGACAAACAAACCGATTAATCCGAAGATTACAAATCCTAATGCACCTACAGATTCCAGTACTTCAATATAAGTGTGAGATAATTCCAATGGAGAGTTACCTAAGCCATAAACAAGAATGGACAATATAATTCCACTGGCAATCATTGCACCACCTTGGAAACCTCCTCCAGGAGTGATATGACCTCCAAGGATAGTCATTATACCCAAACAAATTAAAATAATTGAAATTGGTAAAGATATAAGTTTTAAAATCATACTACCCTGACTCATTGTTTATCCCCCAGTAATCCTCTACCGAATATAAGTAAAACAACTAATCCAGCAGTTAATAATATGATTGATTCTCCTAATGTATCGTATGCTCTGAAATCAAAAATAACTACAGTTACCAAGTTTGGAGCTATTTGAGTTCCTAAAGCGTTGTAGATGTTACTTACACCAGGTTGAATCATGCTGCTTAAATGAAATATAGCATCAAGTAAAGTAACTGAGAATATTGCTGTTAAAACTGCTGCGATTAAATTACGAACTGTAGTTTTAGACAAAATTACCACCCCAGTATAAGAATGTAACGATGATTGCAAGTGTTACCACTGCATAAAACAACATTTTCTCTAAAGAATCCTCTTGTTCTATTTTAAACTTAGGAATAAGCGGAATATTAGAAATTAACACGATAGCCAAAATTAATGTTACTAAACCTGCAAGCAACACATTAACATGCCTTAACAATATTGCAGCCATCACTAATGAAACAATTAAAAATATTTCTGCTGTAATACTTCCTGAAACATCAGCATTTGTTACAGGACCCGGTGAAAACAATTTTCTGAATTGTTTTACAACATTGAATATTTGATCATAAAGTTTCATAATATTCCTCCTACAAAGTTAGAAATTCCATTTGTTACTACATCTGGGAAGACACCTAAAGCGATAATGATTATTAATAATATGAACATTGCAAAAATCATTGTTCTTGGCACTTCTCTTCCTTCTAATTCCAAATCTCTTGGTTTTGGTTTTAAAAACATTGTATAGTATGTTTTTACAAATACTACAAATGTAGCAATACTGACCATAATAGCCAAGATAGATATTTCAGGGAATCCGCAATTTAAAGATGCCTGAACAAGCATTAACTTGGATTGGAATCCGCTTAATGGTGGAACACCGGCCATTGCCAAACCACCAATTAAAAGCATTATGCTTACTTTTGGATGAGCTGCAAGAAGTCCTCCAAGTTTACGTGTATCCACTTCGTTTGTTGCATTGACAATTGCACCAAAACCTATGAATAATAATGCAGTAATCATGATTTCGTTCAATGCCTGGAAAAGACCTGCAGTTACTGCATATTGTGTTCCAAGCCCGATACCTAAACCTATAAATCCTAATTCACCGACAGCTAAAAATCCAATCATCCTTCTGAAGTCTGTTTGGGTTAAAGCTAGAGAGACACCCAATATCATAGCCAAGATAGAGAAGAAGACTATGAGAACTTCAAATATAGGCAGTGTTGAATAAATTCTAAACATGATTAATACGATTGAAATCATTGAAACTACTGTAAATGACTGAAGTAAAGCTGCTCCATGAGGTTCTGCTTTTGAATAAATTCCAGATTTTATTGTATGGAATGGTGGTAAACCTGATGCGTATAACCAGCCAAAGAATATTAATGCGAGTGATAATAAAAATACTGGAGAAGTTGAGCTTATTAAACCATTATGAACAGCTGCAGCTATATCAGTTACATTTACACTACCTGTCATTGCCAGTAGGAATCCAATTCCTAAAAGCATTATCGGTGATCCTATTGACCCTAAAATCATATATTTTAAAGCCATTTCATAACTGTAATCAATTGATGACGCCGCTACAATACCTACTTGTGCCAAAGCCAGAATTTCGAAGAATACAAACATGTGGAATATATCGTCTGTTAAAAGCATTGCAGTTACAGCGGCAGTACCTAAGAACAGCAGGAACAGATAAGGTCCTGAAACTTCTTTATATTTGGTTAAGTAAATGAATACTACCAGGAATGTTAGAAGTCCGAGCATTCCTATAAATATCTGCTGCAGGAATGTGAATGAATAGGTAATTGCCGGATGATACATTACGTTTGTTACATTATCCAGTATCGGCTCATAACCTCCAAAGTAATGAAGACCGTAATTAGAAGCCAATGGAATTATAGGAAGACATATTGCAACAACAAAAGCAAAGATCTTGGTTGCTTTGTTAAATTTTGAAAAGGCACTGATAATTAATGCTGCCATAAGAGGAACAATAACCATAAGTGGAATCAGTTCATTCATCATATTCCTCCTTTTTAGATGTGTCTGCCAACATGACACGAGTACTTAATGTACCATATCTTCTGTATAAAACCATTACCAATGCAAGCATTACTGCAAGAGTACTTGCACCGATTACTATACTTGTAAGTACTAACCCGAAAGGTAAAGGATAAGCCGCATTTGATGCAAACCATGAAGTATCCATTCCCGGCATTAAAATAGGTACGACACCGCCAGGTTTATAACCAATAGCAACAATGAACAGATTAGCACCTTCTTCGATAAAACTAATACCAATTATTTTTTTGATGATATTATCAATGAAAATCGCTGAATAAAGACCGATTATGACCAATGCAGCGGATGTCAATAATATCGCCAGTTGAGTTTGTGCCATTAGCTATCCTCCCTTTGAGTTTTTTTAACGGCTAAAGCAATAAATACAGGAATTATCGCTGCACCTACAATTGCCTGTGTTAATGCAACATCAGGAGCAAGTAAGATCTGGAACAGTACCGCCATGGCACCACCGGAAAATCCTGTCAAGATTGCAGCCTTCAGTAAATCTTTTTGAACAAGGGCAAGAATTGCACTTATAATTATTATAATCATTAATACAAATTCTATCATTTTAATCCCCCTCATCAATTTCCAACATAGTAACTGAGAACCTTTCATCAGCTTTAAGTTTTTCTGAATTTTCACTTTCTAAAGCTTGCATTTTTTCTTTAGGATGAATGAAAGGATTATCATCTTCAACTACTTCTTCTTCAACAGTTACTAAATCTAAATTATTCTCTCTATCTTCTTTTTTCCAATAAGCGTTAGCGATTGCATGTGCCACAAATGGTGCTAGAATAAAGTATACTCCAGCAAGTAAATACTGACCGATAGCAATCATAGCAATAATACAAGCAATATCAAAGACACCAAATATATGGATTCTTGCGTAAACCACATTTTTAGTATCTTTTCCAAGACTTAAAACACCGATTGCAGTTATAATCATTAAAATTGCTGATATTATAAGAAGAGCAGATTGAATGTATTCTATCATTCGTCATCCCCTCCCAAAACAATACTAAATGCAACAGTGCCTACAAAACCAAAGAATATTAAAGCTAATGATATATCTCTAAAGAATTCAAGATTATACAAACCCCCAACAATAAGTAATGCTACTGCAAAAGCATTAACAACTACGGAGCTTCCTAAAAGCCCCATTGAGGTGGATTTATATGCACTTGCTCTTAAAGCGGCTAACATTACAATAGCTAATGCGATAACCACGAATATTTCTGAAATAAACAATATATCCATACTTCTCACTCGACAATTTTATAAGAATACTATTCCAGCATTTTTTTGATATAAGGTTCAAACGGAATAATATCCTCTTTTTTTCTAGGAGAAATAGCAGCTACTTTAATAATGTTATTCTCACTGTCTAAATCAACAGACAAAGTACCAGGAGTTAAAGAAATACTATTTGCTAAAATTGTTTGAGAAACAGGCCTCTCTAAAACTGTTTCAATATCAACAACTATAGGGTCAATATTTCTTCTCATAATTGAATTAAAACAAACACTAATGGTTGATTTAATTATTTCATAAATAAGAACTACGAAATATGCAATTCCGTACCCAATTCTAGTCAAAAACATTAAACAAGCTCCATTTCATTAAATTAATAGAATGTCAAAGATGACATTACCTAACAACATTATTATTTATCATGATTATTTATTATAAATGTATGCATTTTTATAAAAAATCTAGAAAAACAGTGTTATAATATGAATAAATATTTAAAAAAATATAAACTACCCCAAATGATATTTAAATTAAGAAAATAAGAAAAATCTGACAGTTATTTTAGAATTAAAAGAAAATAATTTTTAAAAAAAAAGTTTATATATGTCAACCCATAAATTTAGTCATACCTAAATGTGATGAATATGGAATTGATAGAAAAATTAGAACCAATAATAATTTTTTCAGCAATAATAGTCGGATTATTATTTTCAAATATTGACTTAATAGCACAAAACACAGATTATTTAATAAACATATTCCTATGCCTAATGCTTTACGGATTATTTTTGGAAGTGCCGTTAGGTGAGCTGAAAGACAGTTTTAAAAATGTCAAATTTACATCAACAAGTCTGATAATCAATTTCATATGGACACCATTATTCGGATATTTTTTAGGATCACTATTTCTAAAAGGCAACCTTGATATTGTTATCGGATTTTTCATGTTAATACTGACCCCATGTACCGACTGGTATCTGGTATTTACCAAAATGGCAAAAGGAGATATTAAACTAAGTCTATCAATCCTGCCAATAAATTTAGTGCTGCAAATCATTTTGCTTCCGATTTACCTTGTGATATTTTTCTCAAGCGGAAATACAATAGATTACACACAACTTGCATATTCACTATTAATTGTTATTGTAATACCGTTTATTGCAGCCCAAATTACAAAATTTATATTGAATAACAATTTAAATGAAAAAGCAAGCAGTTTATTCAGCTCTCTTCAAATCTGGTTTTTATCTCTTGCAGTATTTTGCATATTCGCAAGTCAGGGCGAGCTGTTATTTTCAAATCTAAACTCAGTTGTAAAAATATTTATTCCATTGATTATTTTCTTTGGAGTTAATATGATAATTGACCTGCTTTTATCTGAAAAAATTAATTTCACATACCCCAAATATGCAAGCCTTACAATGACAACACTGGCCCGTAATTCACCGTTGGCGCTGGCGATTGCAATAAACTCTTTCCCAGGCCATGAACTGATTTCCATTGCACTGGTAATCGGACCATTAATAGAACTGCCAGTATTGTATATTGTATCAAAATTCTGTTTGTGGGTTAAAAATTCAGGACTGTTCTTTGTTTGTCAGAACAAGTTATTTTAGAGAAGAAGTGAATTTTCTTAAAGGTTTTGTAATCTTCCAGCTTTTAGATTCTTCCAAAGTTTTAACTTTACGATTGCAGTCATACAGTTTAATTGCAAGACTGGCTTCCTTTAAAGTATCAGAATCAATTATCAGATTTGCCTTGTCTGCATCCTTGGTTAAAATCAATGAATTATTTTCAAAATCAATGCTTTTTAGAGTACTTTTCGCTTTAGTGTAGTATTCGTCAGAGTCTGCAAAACCCATATAATAAACCAGTTTAACAGCTTGGAATGCTTCAAATTCTTTCCTAAATTCATCGAAATAATTATTGTCCTTTAAATAATTCTCGATAATATCCGATAATGTGAAAAAATTAATCGTATTTGATGAAGAATGAACCAGTGAATCATCATTTTCACGATAGAAATAGAGATATTCCGGTACAAAAGAAATTTTTTGAGCCTGAAGAAAAGTTTTTACATGAAACGGTGCATCAGAATATGATTTGATTTGCGGAAATGTAAAATCGTCACTGCTTTTTAAGAATTCATAGCTGTAAAGTTTCAGCCATGGAGCAAACAGATCATTTAGAACATGACTTTTAATATCTTTATAATTGAATGTGAAATCGTTGAAATTAACCCCACCGAACTCCTTGTCCAAATCAAATGCGGGAAATTTATATTTTTCACCGTTCTTTATAAAAAATGCTTTTAGGATGCAAATTTCAGAATCATTGGAAGTGATATTATTGTACAGTTTTTTAAATGCATTTGAATCAAGATAATCATCAGAATCCATGAAATAAACATATCGTCCATTAACCATGTTTAAGGCATTGTTTCTGGTTTTTGCAACACCCATGTTTTCCTGATTTATGACAGTAATGCGCTCATCTGATTTTTCATATTCTTCAAGTATTTTTAAAGAGTTGTCAGAAGATCCATCGTTAATGCATAATATTTCAATGTCTTTAAATGTTTGATTTGTCAGGCTGTCCAAACATTCCCTTAAATAACTTTCACTGTTGTAGACCGGCAATATTACTGAAATTTCAACCATACTATCAGACCATATATATCTTTTTAATCATTTAAATATCAATGACATAGCTCTTTCAAAAACTTTGTTGATTTTCGAAAACATGCACTCTTCAGATTCACATCAAATTTCTAAAGTAATTTTAATTCAAAAGCAGACGTTAATCATTCGAAATAGAATTATTAATCAAATCCTTCGATAATCATCTGTTCATCTTTAAACAGACTCATGACATGTTCCATTGAATATGCCAATATTTTATCTTTGATATTTAAATTTACATCTGCCAATGCATTATCATCAATTATTTCAACCAAATTTTTAGCCAAATCATCAGATATTGGAATCAAATCCAGATAATTCAAAATAAAATTGCAAATATCAGTAATTTTTATCTGCAGATTATATAATTCTCGGTTTTCCTCAGTTATTTCAATGTTTTCCCGTACAACATTGCTTAAAACCAATAATGTTGTTTTTTTATCAGGCCCCGTTGCCATGCATTTCTGTTTAACCAAATCGATTGACTGTTGATTTAGCATATAAGATGTTTTCAAATTGTTCTTTGTTTCTATTTCAACAGAATAAGGCAGGAATTTGTAATTGAATAATGTGACAACTACAACTGCAACAGTTACCCACAATATCTTCAATTCCATTGCTTCAGGTGGTGGAATATACATCAGTGCAGTCATGACTGATATCACAGTAGTGACAATTGTCAAAATCAGTTTATCCTCCAATTTAAGGACCATTATAAACATGCAGACAACCATTACTGCAACAGAAATTACGTTAAATGAAACGTTGAGATAAGGGACAATTATGAGAATTGCCGCAAAAATTAAAACTCCAATAAATGTTCCCTGAAGCCGTGACTTTGCAGAATATGCAACATCATTAATATAAGGCAACATTAACGAGATTGTAGCGAAATATAGCCATTTTGTAAATGGCAAATTAAACATCAGCGTCAGTAGCTGCCAGACAAACATTAAAAAGGCCATTTTAAATGCAAAAGTAAACTTGGCTGATCTGAAGCTGAAATACTGTCTGATTAATGATTTGAACTGGGTTTTTAATGTGTTTTTATCCGGAAGCATTATTTCATCGGTTAAATCTTTTCTGATTTCATTTGAAATTATCTCCAAATTCAATAAAACAAGATACATTACTTTTGATTCTATTTCAATGCCGTCAAATATGTCCTCCAAATCAATTTGTTTGATTTGAGACAAAACACTTCTTATGTAAAGCAGTTCCTTATTTGACAAATCATGCTCAGATATAATCTTTCCAATGTATTGAAATGATTTGACAACATTCAAAACGGATTTGTGAATTTCAGATGGGAAATATTTATACTCGGACCTGTTGAAAATACTCAAATAAAATCCGTTGATTGTACGGAAATTATCCGAAAGAACATCTTTTCCATCCAATTTCAAATCTATAGCTTTGTCTAATTCAGAAATTAACATGTCAATAGTTGCTTTTGACAGTTTATAATCCTTTTTCCTGTTAATTGCCATATTCAATCCAACGATAAAAACCGCACCGAAGACAAGAGACAAAAGCCTCATCGGCAGCATTTCAACAGAAACCGGAATTCCAACCATCATAAAATATATCATCAGGTACGGCAAATAAACATGGGTACCAAAAAGATTATAGGACGTGAAAGTAGTTGCAAAGACAACAACAAAGGTCAATATGCATCCAAAGATAGTCAAAGGATTATTCAAAAACGATGTAATGCCTAACACCAAGAGCAATAACAGTATTTTAATAAAAGAAGATTTTGCTTTAAATGACAAATCATTACCCAGATTCATGAACGCCGCCATGACTACCATCATACCGATTACTGCATTTTGACTTCCAAACAGCACCATATAAACAATCATGAACAACATCATTGAGACAAACATGATAATTTTTGATTTTATTGCCCTATTCATAATTACTCTAATAATATATTTTATTAAGAATTAAAATAAGTTAATTATTTTTAAACAGAATGAAAAAATTTTAATGAAAAAATTTCAAATCAACAAAATTTTTGAAAGAGTGCATAATATTCAAACTGGTACGATTACAGTTTTAAAAAAAGATACTGCTCAAAAAGATTATACAATACAGGAGCATGATATATCAAAGCCAAAACTATTAAAATAAATATTGAAGCCCAACCGAAATTACTGCGGACTTTTTTTGAAGATAATGGCGCAAATATTTTTATTCCTGCCGGAGTAAATGAGTCCAGTACGATATGTGAAAACAGTCCCAAAAATATTGCCACTATGATTTCAATATAGTTAACCTCACCAGTGTTGAAAATGAATAAACTAACAAAAAACACCGGTAAAAATATCATCAGCACCTTTTTGTTTAAAAATAAAAAGCTTAAAAGTGCAATTAGAATTGCCATTAGCAAATAATAATTTTGCAAATCAGTGAGGTTTGTAACCAGCTGAAATGCCCAAATTAGTATTAGACTAATAGCGGAGGTCAATATAATTGCACCAAAAATGGAGTGAGTGAAGCTCCTGTGTTCTGAAAAGTAAAAGCATGCTCCCAGAAACACAATGATTAAACCAATCAAATAAGGTAATTTAAGGATGTATAGTGATATAAACACTACTAATCCCAAAATAATCAACTTATAAACATTATCCTTTTTGAATTTATGGTCAAAATCAGGGACATTTGCACCAATCAGACTTAAAGCAAGTAACAGAGGACTATGAAAAAACATCAATGAAATAATCAATGCAAATATCGAATGTCCTTTATAAGTTGACATCTCATCACCTTACTAGTACATATAAAAAATATATTAAAAGTAATTTATCCGAGAGCATTTGATAAGTAATAGTGTGAAAAAATTAAGGTAATTTAACTCCAAAATAAGTTAAAAAACTTTTCATCTGTGCCAGAGATTTATCAATACTGCCAAAGGCCACATTACAGAATGGTGACAGCACTTCCCCTGTTATTGCAGGAGTTCCACGTAAATTACAGACATCTTCAACAGCACCTTTATATGAAGAGCCCGCAAAGTCAAATGAAATTATTTCAGACCCCATATCTTTTGAAATATAATTTGCTATTAAAAAGCTTTCAGGAGATGGAGATTTTGATGAAAAAATAGATTCAAATCCGGGATTCGCATTAAATGAAGTTGAATGAAAATCACCAACAAAATCAATTTCCAAACAGGCAACAGCTTTAACTATCAGATTGCTGACAGAATTTTTCATATGGGCAGACCTGTTCAAATCCATTGAATTGAAAGTTCGCTCATTGTTCATGGTTGCATTAGGAGCTGCAAACGGAATAAAATAAATAGTATGAGATAAGTCTTTACCAAGCATTTCATTCATTAACCTTAAGTTTGCACACTGAGGAGGCAGTTCATTGCCATGAATACCTGATAAGATTAATAATTTGGATTTGCCATCGCCCATTTTAAAAATTGGTGTTCCAAAAACAGATTTTTCTAAAATAAATTGATTAAATTTGTTTAGCTCGATGTGTTCAAAGATCTGTCGGTTTCTTGAAACATAACCTCCTGAAAAATTACAGACATAAGCCATTTCAAGATTTTCAAATTCATCAATTTTTTTAAAATGCATAATTAATTATACAGTGACGCTCTTATTTAAAACTAGGGATTGGATGAAAAAATATATAAAAAATTTAATAAGATTAGTCAATTACGAAAGAGATGCGGAAATTGAGCTGATGAGATTTGAAATAGCTCATATGTCCGGACAGAAAAGAGAAGAATTAGGCCGTGCCATCAATAAAGTTAAAGGAAAATATATTGGTGAGGAATTAGGCTTAAAAATTGTCCAGTTTGGAAGATCAGAAGTTATTGACACTGAAATTTCAGTGGGAGATATGGTTTTGGTAAGTACAGATAATCCTTTAAAAAGTGATTTTACAGGAACAGTTACCGAAAAAGGAGCCAGATTCATTAAAGTGGCTTTTGATAAAAGAATTCCAAAATGGGTAGTAAAAAAGAAAGTCCGACTTGATTTATATGCAAATGACGTTACTTTCAGAAGAATGGAAGACAATCTTAAACATTTAAGCTTAAAAGGAAAAAATGCTCTGGAATACATTTTAAATGAAAGAAACCCCAAGCCAAACCGTTCAACACCTTATATTAGCTATATTGATGAAAATTTAAATGAATCCCAAAAATCCGCTATTGAAAATGCTCTTTCATGTGAAAACTTCTTTTTAATACATGGTCCGTTCGGAACCGGAAAAACAAGAACTTTAGTTGAACTAATCTCACAGGAAACCCGTCAGAATCACAAAGTGCTGGCTACAGCCGAAAGCAATGCCGCTGTAGACAATATTTTAGAAAGGCTGATGGACAACAAAAAGTTAAATCTCACAAGACTCGGACATCCCCAAAGAGTTTCAAAACACAATATTACACAGACTTTAGCATATAAAGTTGAAAATCACAAATTAAACAAGAAAATATCCAAAATTCACAAAAAGATTGATAATCTGATTGAGAAAAGAAAAGTTTATACCAAACCGACACCACAATACCGCAGAGGCTTTGGAGATTATGATATTCTCTACAATGCTTCTAAAGGAAAAGGCGGACGGGGAATTAGTCCTGATAAAATGAAGTCAATGGCAAAGTGGATTGAATATAATCAGGAAATCGATGAACTGCATGATGAAATAAAAAGAATAGAAAACAAGATGATCAGAGATATAATTGAAACCAGTGATGTTATTTTGTCTACAAATTCATCAGCAGCCCTTGAATCAATTTCCAGAACAAAATTCGATGTTGCAATTATTGATGAAGCTTCACAGGCAACAATTCCAAGCGTTTTAATACCTATTGCGAAGGCCCATAGATTTATCCTTGCAGGAGACCATAAACAGCTTCCACCAACTATAATAAGCGATAAAGCTCAGAATTTGGAAAAAACATTATTTGAAGAGTTGATTAGAATATACCCATTTAAATCACAACTTTTGAATGTTCAATACCGTATGAATTCACTGTTAATGAAGTTTCCAAATGCTGAATTCTACAATAACGGCCTTAAAAGCGATTCAAGTGTTGATGACATTACCATTAACGACATTATAAATTCTAATGAAAAAGAAGAAGCAATATTATTTATTAATACTTCAAACAAAGATTTGGACGGTGAAAAACACCTGAAAGATTCAAAATCCATAATTAACCAGCTCGAGGCAGATATTGCAGTCAGTGTTGCCAATGATTATCTGCAGGCAGGACTTGAAGAGGACGACATCGGAATAATCAGCCCTTATGCAGACCAGGTGAAAATTATCCAGGACAGAACACCTGTTGAAGTTAAAACAGTTGACGGTTTTCAGGGAAGAGAAAAGGAAATTATTATAATTTCCACAGTCAGAAGTAATGAAAATGGAAATATTGGATTTTTAAGAGATTTAAGAAGATTAAACGTTGCAATCACAAGAGCTAAAAGAAAACTGATTATTATCGGCAACAAGGAGACATTGAAAAACAATCCGACATACCTGCGACTTATAGAATTTGTTGAAGAAAGAAAGTTATTGAGAAATATTTAGGCAAACCTAAACTTTTATATACTATGAAAAACTAACTAATAATCAAGACTCTTAATTGATGTTTCAATTTTTAAAGCCCATATAACTTTTCAACCTCAATTATATTCTTCAATTAAGAGTTTTCTTCTGTCTTATTTTCAAAATTATAAATACTATAAACTATAAAATAATTAACATAACTTATTTTTATATATGGTGATTAAATGACTGATAAAGTACTTTTAGCATTTAGTGGAGGATTAGATACCTCTGTTTGTGTTAAATTATTAGAAGAAAAATACAATGTAGAAGTTATTACAGCATGTGTAGATGTAGGACAAGGCGAAGAAGAAATGGAAAAAGCAAAAAATAGTGCAGCTAAAATTGGTGGATTAAAACACTACAATATAGATGCTAAAGAAGAATTTGCTAACGAATACATCGCACGTGGAATCAAAGCAAACGCAGAATACGAAGGATACCCATTAAGTACTGCTTTTGCAAGACCATTAATTGCTCAAAAACTTATAGAAGTAGCTGAAAAAGAAGGAGCAACTGCAATTGCACACGGTTGTACTGGAAAAGGAAACGACCAGTTCAGATTTGAAGCTATTATCCTTGCAATGTCCGATTTGGATATCATTGCACCAATCAGAGAAATGAACCTGACAAGAACTGAAGAAAAAGCATATGCAGAATCCAAAGGAATTGAGCTAAATTACGATAAAATTTACAGTATTGACGAAAACCTCTGGGGAAGAGCAATTGAAGGAGATGTCCTAGAAGACCCTGCAAATGAACCTCCGGAAGACATCTACGAATGGACTGCATCCTGGCAAGACGCTAAAGATGAGCCTGAAAAAGTATCTATCGAATTTGAAGAAGGTATTCCAGTAGCCATCAACGGCGAAATGATGCCGTTAATCGACATCATCCAAAAATCCAATGAAATTGCAGGATCACACGGTATCGGTAGAGTAGATACCATTGAAAACAGAATGATTGGTATTAAAAGTAGGGAAATCTACGAAACCCCTGGTGCAAAATTATTAATTGCAGCTCACCAGGCATTAGAAGAATTAGTCTTAACAACTGACGAGTTAAGATTTGCTGAATACATGTCCAGACTTTATGCTGACCTTGTATACAGAGCACTCTGGCAGGAACCTCTAAGAGAAGACCTTGACCAGGCAATCGACAATATGCAGGAAAGAGTAAGCGGAGAAGTTGTAATGAAACTATTTAAAGGTTCAATCCACCCAATTTCAAGAAAATCTCCATTCAGCTTACACAGCATAGAACAGATTACATTTGAAGACAAAGAAACTGACCAAAGAGACGTTGAAGGTATGATTAAGTACCACGGTCTTCAAGCTGCAAATTACCAAAAATTAAACAGATAGCTTTAACGCTATCACTTTACTTCTTTTTTTGAACAGCTTCAATGAAATATTCATTGAAAAATCCACGATTATAATCAAACAATTGTTTAAAGCTAGAATCGATTATATACATCACACACCAGTCATCGTGGTCCCTAATACCCCTACCATATGCCTGCATCAATGCCATAACAGTCTGATAATAGAACCATTTAGGATCAAGGTCACGACGATATTTTACCTGCTCATTCAGTTGAGGATAAGGAATCTTAAATACAATCTGGAAGCGGCACAAATCACCCTTAAAATCAACTCCATCTTTAATGGAAGCGCCGATAAGAACAATATCTTCATCAGATTCACTGAATTCCTTTAATGTATAATTCCTATCTTCACCGCCGACAAATACCAAATTGTAATCTTTTAATTTTTCAATTATCCAGAATGCCTGTGCATTGCTTGAGGTGTGAATAACTCCTTTCTGGCCATGATGCTTATCAAGCAAGTCTTTAATTTTTTGAATAGCCCTTTTACTTTTCCAATTGGGAATGCCCCTCCTAAAACCACTCATACGACCAACGAAATCCACATAAATCGGCCTGTTAGCTACTTCAAAAGGACTTTTTTCATAAATATAATATGTCTTTTCAGGGTCGATGTTATTCCATTCACAGAATTTATCCTTGCTTCCCAGAGTTCCTGTTAAAAAAATGCAGATATTTCCCATAGAAAGCAGTTTTTGAGTGTCATCAGATACTGAGAAAGGCTTGAATTCAGCAGAGATATCCATTTTTCCATCCAGAATGATTTTTCTGTCCGGTAAATCAATAATCAAATCATTATCCGCCAATCCCAATCCTATTGAAGCAAAATTTTTCACATCCTGTTCCAGATTCTGCTTTTCTACATAATCGTAATTGGAATACTTTGAAGGGTCGCTTTCAAATTCATCCAGACTAACCTGAACACTTTTGTTGGCATCGCCCTCAATTTTTTTAATTCTTTTCTTGCATTCTTTAATCAAATCATTGCACAGCTCAGTCCAGTACTTGGAGTTTCTCTTCAGCTCATTGATTGATTTTGTTGCATGCATTAAAGGTTCAAAAATATCGATTCCGAATTTTGTTGAAATATATTCCCGATTTAACTCTGAAGAAGACAGCATTAACATTTTACGTTCCAGATTATGAGCCTCATCCAAGATAAGCAATTCACGAGAGTCCAGAAGAGGATTTGCTACACCTGCATAGTACAGGTAATCATAATTTGTAATAACGTTTTTAGCTTCCTGAGCTTTTCTGAAAGCCAGATTATAGTCA
The DNA here is from genome assembly GCF_900314615.1 of uncultured Methanobrevibacter sp. Taxonomy (NCBI): domain Archaea; kingdom Methanobacteriati; phylum Methanobacteriota; class Methanobacteria; order Methanobacteriales; family Methanobacteriaceae; genus Methanobrevibacter; species uncultured Methanobrevibacter sp. Next base: position 64,397 of record NZ_OMWA01000006.1, read on the forward strand.
CAGTCACTGCATCGCCTTAAATTATACTCAGCTTTAATACAAAAATCACAGCTGCCCTTGTAGTTGCATTTATAATTGCCACGACCTTTAATTTCAACAAGCATGTCTGAAAAATCATCCAGATACTGTTCCTGAAGCTGTTTTGTCATTGTTAAAATATACGAGTCATCATACATGTTGGCGATAGTTGTAGCTATTGCAGACTTTCCAATACCAGTTCCGGCTTCGAGAATTATATATTTGTAACCGTTTTTTATGGCTACATTTATTTCATTAATTAGTTTAATTTGACTATTTCTGGGATTATACTTTGGCAGTGACCAGTACACCATCCAATCAAGATTAGAATTATTATTTTCCAAATTAAACCACACCTATTTGAAACAACATTATAATAATTAATATATTAAACAATTATATTTAAAAGTTTATACATAGAGTTAAACATGTCTAAAATTACCCAATTACAGGAAATAATCGATTCTTCAGACAATATTGTATTTTTTGGAGGAGCGGGAGTTTCAACAGAAAGCGGAATTCCGGATTTCAGGTCTGAAAGCGGAATCTTTAAAAGTCTGGAAAAATACGGAGACACCCCTGAAAATCTGGTTTCTCATAGCTATTACCTTGACCATACTGAGGAATTTTTTAACTATTACAAGGACAATCTCGTCTTTAATGATGCAGAACCCAATCCGGCACATATTAAACTGGCAGAACTTGAAAAAGCAGGAAAATTAAAAGCAGTGATTACTCAAAATGTTGACGGCCTGCATCAAAAAGCAGGAAGCAAAGAAGTTCTGGAACTTCACGGAAGCATTCATAGAAATTACTGCCAGATTTGCAATAAGGAGTACTCTCTGGAATATATTTTGGAAAGTGACGGAATTCCAAAATGTGAATGCGGAGGAACCGTTAAGCCCGATGTCGTACTATATGAAGAACCTTTAAACAATGCAGTCTTAAGCTTTGCAATAGATTATATTTCAAATGCAGATACATTAATCATCGGAGGAACATCACTTGTCGTATATCCTGCAGCAGGACTTATAAATTACTTTAACGGTACAAATCTTGTTCTAATCAACAAAAGTGAAACTCCATATGACAATCTTGCAAGCCTAGTCATCAACGATGCTATCGGAGAAACTCTTTCCCAAATCAAAGTCTAGAGATTCGGGAATTAAATCTATTCCATCCAGACGGTTATCACATCTATAGACCAGGATTTCCACACCTTTATCATAAGCTTCATTTAAGGTTTCGCTGAATTTTGGGTCATTTTCCCAGTTAGGTCTGAAAAATTTGCCTGCAGGATGCTGTATCAGGAAAAAGACAACACAGCGATTTCCATCTTTTTTAAGTTTTATTAGCTCCTTTAGATGTTTTGCCCCACGTTCTGTAGGAGCATCAGGAAATCTTGCCTCACCATCTACAATAAGTGTTACGCCCTTAACTTCAACAAAACATGAATCAACCAGAAAGTCAATCCCGCAACAATCGTCTTCATGGTTGGCCAAGTATATATCTATCCGTGAGTTATCAACAGTTTTTTCTCGCTGATGATAATCATAGCCGGAAAGTTCCTTTATCTGACCATTTACTATTGCATCATATACAATACTGTTAGCTTGTTGAGAGTAAAGTGATACCAGCTCACCATTGTTCTCAACAAAATGAAGTGAAAACTTGGTTTTGCGGTTGGGATTGTCTGAAGGTTTCAGCCATACCACAGCATCATCGACCAAAAGTTCCCTGCATCTTCCCGTATTTGGCACATGAGCTATTTCCAGATTTCCATCAACTTCAACTTCTGCAATGAATCTGTTTGGACGATTTTTAAAGATTCCTCTAACATAATCCATTTTTAATCACACTGCCAATGTATGAAACCAGATCTGTTGCTGAAAAACCGTTTCCTTTTACTTTAAAAGCCTCATCACCTGCAATACCATTGATGAACACACCTAAACAGGCACTGTCAAATGAATTCAATCCCTGTGAGAGAAGACTTGCGCAGATTCCGGCTAAGGCATCACCTGTTCCGCCAACAGTCATTCCTGCATTTCCACTTTTATTGATTCTGAACCGTGTGCCGTTTAAGATTAAATCATATTGTCCTTTAACAATGACACTGCCTTTAATCTGGCGGGAAATACGCTGAAACTCAGTAATGTTTTCATCGACTTTTTCAAAATCATATGAATCAATATCCAGTTTCAGGCTATCTTTAACATTGAAAAATGATTTGAACTCGAAAATATGTGGAGTCAGTATAATATCTTCACGGTTTTTAATTAATGATAAATCAACCTGTTTTAAGGCATCTGCATCTAAAACTACAGGCTTTTTGATTTTTGCAACAAGAACATTAAACAGTTTTGATGTATCTTCATCAATTCCCGCACCGGAACCAATCAGTACAGCATCGACTTTATCCGCAAGTGTTAAAATATCATTTAAATGTGTTAAAGAGAGTTTTTCACCTTCAAGTGAATTTACAATTAAATCAGGAGATGTAAATTTGATAGCCTGAGCCGCATCATATGGTGATGCAACATAAACTAGATCCGCTCCGGCACCGATAGCCGCCATTCCAGCAATTGCAGGAGCTCCTGAATAATCCTTGCTTCCGCCGACAATTAACAAACTGCCATTATTTCCCTTATGAGAAGACTTATCCCTGTTATTCAGCCTTAAAAAATCACCATAGCTGACAAAGTATTCCGCTTCAAAAGGTATTCCGATATCTGCAGTTACAAGTCCTCCGACAATTTCCTCTTCAGCCTGGCGAACACCGGTTTTAATTTTATGAAAACTTATTGTATAATCAGGAACCACAGCCAAATCATCTACATCGCCTGTTAACGGATCCATTCCTGAAGGCACATCCACACTGATTTTTACCCCACCTGCATCATTTATAATTTCAATAGCTCTTCTGATATTGGTCTGAAGTTTTCCTTTTATCCCCGTACCCAGAAGACCGTCAACAATGATATATTCTCCTTTTTCGTTTTTGGCCAATTCACAATTGTTAATGTCTTCCAATGTTTTCAAATTGAAAATCTTTAATCTGGATAAACGTGGCTTCATATTCTTCAATATTTCAAGATTGGTTTTTGCCTCTTTTGAGTGGATATTATCTTTAAGCATATATACATCCACATCATAGCCCCTGTTTAACAAGTATCTGGCTGCAACAAAACCGTCACCGCCGTTTCCCCCTGAACCTGTAAAAATTACTACCTTAACAGGTTTGGAAAATGTATAAACAGCAATTTTTCCCACTTCTTCTGCCAGAGACTTTCCGGCAGATTCCATTAAACATAAACGAGATAAACCTAAATATTCACAGTTATAGTCTGTTACCATCATATCAATTGGATTCAAAAAATCACCTTTAAATTAAAATATAACCACTTAAATAAATATAATTATCTTAATTTAAGGAAAATTTCTATGAGAAAAATTACATTAAAACTATTAACTGAACTGCCTCAAAAATACATTACAACGGGGCTTATTTTAGTAATCATATTATACATTTACGGAATCCTCGGGTCTTATTTTATAATGGATTTGAATCTGCTTGATTCAATTTATTATGCTACAATCACAATGGCAACAGTAGGTTATGGAGATTACATTCCAACCACAGGGGTTGAAAAGATATTTGCAACCACACTGGCACTTTCAGGAGTTGCACTGCTTGCTTATGTATTCAATGTTATACTGTCAACATTCCAGGAGCGAATGATTCTATATTCAAAGGGAGCTCGAAAAATGAAATCAATAGAAAGAATGGAAGATTATTATATTATTTGCGGTTACGGAAGAGTGGGAAAAGTTGTTTTCAAAGAATTAACCGAAAGAAATCAAAATGTTATCATTATCGATAAAGATGAAAAAATCACTGAAAAAATTGAGGACAGCAGTTCTGTTGTCGTTCTCAATAAAGATGCAACAGACAATGATTTAATCTCAAAATTAGCCGGAGAGAAATGCAGAAGCGTAATTCTATGTACAGGAGATGATGTGATTAACATTTTCATCGTTTTAACAATACGTGAAACCAATCCTAATGCATGGATTGTAACCAGATCAAGCAAATCAGAAAACGTTTCAAGATTAAAAAAAGCAGGTGCAAACAAAGTCATATCCCCTGAAGTGATTGGAGGACAGGGACTTTACTATGAATCCGCAAGACCTCACCTTTTAAGCATAACAGTAAAACACGATCTTGAGGGAATATTTCCGGAATTTAAATTGATTTCAAAACACGGATGCACTTTAGAAAATATCCAATACCATTTGCCGGGAATTGAAACACCATTTATTCGTGAAATTAAGAAAAAAGACTACGTAGACGGTGAAAACTACAAGAATTACTTAAACAGCAATGATGACAAAAGAGAAGCACTTGAAAATCTATATAAAACTGTCAATCATATCCACACTCATGTTATTTCAGGTCCAGACAATTCCACATTCGATGAATTAATCAAAGATTTGGAAAAAATAGAAACAGTCATCGGAATCAATTTAACACATGCGCAAATCGCTGAAATAACTAAAAAAGAAATGGAAAGTAAAATTACACAATAGTAATCTTACTTTTACCTGAAATCAGATATTTGTTAGTAGCAGGAGCTAAAACAACATTATAAGTTCCAGCGGACAAATCTTTTGTATCCAGTTTTGCCACACCCTTAGTGTCTGTTTTAACAGTGTAAGTTTTTGTTATTCCATTTGCTGTTAGTTTAACTTTAACTTTAAGTTTAGCTACTGCCTTAGCTGTGTTTTTATTTTTAATTGTAACTTTAAAGTATCCAGTGTTATTGAAAGTATTGGTAACACTTGGAGCTTTGATTGTTGTTGGAATTTTAACAAACTTATCAACGTTTCCAAAGCTGTGAGATCCCAGATATTTCATGTTTGGAACTTTTGGAAGTTTATGACTGCTTACAAATTTACCTTTGAACACTACATGATCAACACGCCAGCCTGAAGACACACCCACATACCTTCCGTTATCGTTTGCAGCATAAGCTTTTATTGATGAAGTAGATTTGAAGTTTTTATCTGTTTTAAGGTTCCAGTGAAGAACAACAACCTGTCTTCTGTTAACTCCATAACGGTCTGTAGCACCAACCTTGATTGCTGCTTTAGCAGGATTTGAGCTGTATTTTCCATAGGTACTGTGACGATAATACTCTTTAAAGTTAGGAGAACAGCTGAATTCACCAGGTTTCAATTTACCTGTGATAATCTTGTTTTTCCACACAACAGCATATCTTCCGTCCGGTGCCTTAATTGAAAAGTGACCGAAGTTTATGCTTCTTTTATAGCTGTAAATCTTTTTCAGGGAAGACATTTTTATTTTGTTGGATTTTACCATATCAACAGCTAATTTTTCCATTGAATTGATAAAGTCATGTGAATCAAGTCCTCCGTTACCAACTATCCAACCGTTAGCAAATACAATCAGGTGCACAAAACCATTGGCATTTGTATGTTTTATTACTGGTATACCACCTAATTTATAGTCTTTAACAGTAATAGTGGTCATAGCAACATTATCCCTTCTAAAACCTGCAACTGATTCAGTGTCACTTACCTGCAGGAAGAATGAACAGCAGTCTTCACCAGGAGAAGATTTCACTTTCATTGTTATCTTGTTATTAGAATCTTTATAAGAAATATAATTCTTATTTTTAGAGTCTTTAATCTGTGCAGCAATCTTATAAGTTCCCACTTTCAGATTTTTATTTAAAGTAACTACACCTTTGCTGTCAGTTGTTGCATAATAATTAGTGTATTTTTTAGTTTTAGTTGAATAAACTTTAAATAAAACCCTAATTCCACTGACAGGATTTCCAGTATTTTTGTTGTATACTTTTGCTTTAAGATATAATCCTGATTTATAATAAGTATTGAAATTGCTCATCTTAATAGCCAGAGGAGCCTTTTTAACTTTAACATAAGAATCAGATTCACATGAAGTGAAATTATCATCACCACTGAACTTGAATGTCAGTTTATAAGTGCTTGGCTTTAAATTGCTGTAAGACAAGATAAATTTACCATTAGAATCAGTAGTTTTATTATTTATTTTTCCATTAAAAATTACGCTGACGCTTTTATTTTCCAATGCAGCATTATTTGAATCTTTCAGCTGAACTTCAACATCTATTTTTTCCTTATAGTAAGAAGTAACGTTTTTTACTTCAAATTTACTTTGAATTTTTGAAGATTCCTGTTCGGCAGAATCATCATAACCATCATCAATTTCATCTATTTCTCCTTGAGATGAAACATCATCCAATATAACGTCAGAAGTTACATTTTCAGAAGCTGAAACGAAACTGAAACTCAACGTTATAATTGCAAGAATCATCAAGAATAAAAGAATTCCCTTATACGACTTTTTCATTAATCAAACCCCCATAAACCCCATGATTTTAGCAAAGTTAATTAATAATTTTAATAGTACTTTTAGCCGAAATCAAATATTTGTTAGTAACAGGATATACAACTACTTTGTGAGCACCAAGTAATAAATTTTTAGTATTGAATTTTGCAAGACCATTTTTATCAGTTTTAATTAAGTATGTTTTAGATTTATTTCCAGAGGTTATTTTTAGTTTAATTTTTAGATTAACAACTGCCTTACCTGTTTTTTTATTTTTAACAGTTACTTTGAAGTATTTTGTCTGATTAAACTGATTTGTTACAGCAGGAACTTTAATGACAGTTGGAACTTTAACCAGTTTATCTATATTTCCGAACTTATGAATTCCAAGATATTTCATGTTAGGACTGCTTGGAAGCTTATATTTGCTGATAAACATATTTTTATAATATATATTGTCCTTTAAAGCAGCTGTTGACCTTCCAACCAGTTTACCATTATCATTTGAAGCATAAGTCTTTACAACAGAAGTTATTTTGAAATTTTTATCCTCTGTTGACTTCCAGTGGAAAACAGTTATATCCCTTCTGTTAACACCATACACATCAGTTGCGCCTACTTTAACAGCCGCCTTCACTGGATCAGAAGAAAACTTGTCATAAGTGCCATGACGATAACAGGACTTCACGTTAGGAACGCTGATGTATTCTCCAGGCTTTAATTTACCAGTCCAGTAACCGTTTAACCATACAACTGCATATCTTCCATCAGGTGCCTTAATTGAAAAGTGTCCAAGGCCTAAACATTTTTCATAGTTTTGAATCTTTTTTAGATAAGATGATTTTATTTTGTTTGCCTTAACAATCTGCCCTGCAAGATTTTCAATTGCTCTGTTGATGGCAGGATTGTCAATTCCCCCTGTCCCAATCATCCAGCCGTCAGAGGTAGTTATTGAATGGAAAAAGTAGGAGTTACCTAATTTGTATTGTTTTATGGCAGTTCTACCATGCCATTTTACATTTTTTATGTAGATATTAAGGGCATTTGTAGCATCACGCCTGAATCCAGCCACACTTTCTGTTGCGCTAACCTGCAGATAGAATGAACAGCAGCCGGTCTCTGCAGTAGGCTTTACCTTCATGGTGACTTTTTTATTAGAGTTTTTATAGGAAATATACGGCTTATTTTTGGAATCATGGACATATGCAGAGATTTTATATGATCCTACTTTAAAGTTTTTATTCAATGTTGCAATACCATTTTTATCCGTTATTCGATAGAAATAATAATATTTTTTAGTTTTTGTAGAATAAACTTTAAATTTAACTTTGATTCCGGATATTGCGATGCCTGTGATGACATTATATACTTTGACTTTAAAAAACAAATCAGAATCAACATAAGTATTGTAATTGCTCATTTTAATAGCCACTGAAGCTTTTTTAACATTTACAAGAGATGATGATTCACTTGAAGTAAAATTTTCATCACCATCGAATTTTACAGTTAATTTATATGTATTCGGCTTCAAATTGCAGGATATTGAAATCTTACCAGAATCATCTGTAGTTTTATTGTACTTATTTCCATCTAAAAATACAGTTAACTGTTTGTTTTTAATAGGGGTGCCGTTAACATCCTTAAGATAAGTTATAACATTATTATCCTCATTATAATAAAAATCAGAATTATCCAGATCTATTTGACTTGTAATTTGAGAATCAGAAACCAAATCATAATTACCATCAATATCCATTTCATTTTCTAATTGCGATGAAATTAATTCCTCCGAAATCACCTCAGTGGTATTTTCCTGAGCTGAAACCATGCTCAGACTAACGGTTAAAATTAAAAGTACCAATACCAGATAAAAACTTTTTTTAAAATCTAACTTCAATATACCACCCAACACATAGATAACACTGTTAATATATTAAATAATATATAATTCATCATATAAAAATGAATATTTTTAAAAAAAGAATATTTAATGAAAAATAAGTAAAAAAAGAAAGTAAAAGAGAGTCAGACTCTCTAGAATAAGTCTTGTAAGTGGATTTGATAAGGTCCTAAGCTTCCGCCGTAGTTACCAGCACCGATTTCAAGAACACCAGGTACTTGGCAAGCAGCTTCGATACCTGCTTTCATAGCAGCTTTAACAGATTCTTCGTCAACACCGTCAATAACGATTTCCATGTTTCCGAATACGTTTTCTGGTAATTCAGTGTCCACTTGGTCTTTTAAGGTTACGCATTCTTTTTCATTGGTAGATGCACTCATGAAAGAGTATTTAGAACCGGTTTTGGAACCAGAAGCAACCATACCTCCGGAGAAAGGAGTGATTACACCAGCAACTGCGTGAATAGCATCTACAGCAGCTTCAGCAGCAACAATGGAAGCCATTTGACTGTCAGCCATGATGAAGAAGTTTCCACCAGCTACACCGTCTTTGTATCCCATTTCATCTTCTACTAAGAAGTCACCAGACATAATAGGAATTACGTGCATTTTTTTACCGTTTACTTCTTTTTCAGTTTCGTATCCGTCACCGAAGAATTTGAGTTGTTTTCCGGTTGGGAATGCTTCTTCACTTTCAAGAGCGTTGAATGCTGCAGCAGTAGGAGCAGTTAAAACACATTGACCGATTCTGTCCATAATTTGTCCGCCTAAAGCTTTTTTGGACATGTGACAAATCATAATTGCATAACCAGGTCTTCCATCTGGAGTTTCAGTTGGAGGAACATATTGGTCAATACCTGCTTCTGCAGGACATCCGATAACTGAAGTAGCAAATCCGGTAGCTTCAGTAGCTGCAATTTTAGCTAAATGTTTTTTCCATTTTTTCACCATTAAGTTGTTAAAAATTAGATTTAAAAAATAATTTAAAAATTATTAATTAAACTAATTTCTATACATTTAAAAATTATATTTTATTATTAAAATAAAGTTTTCTATTTAATTATTTAAGTATTGAAAAAGAGAATTAAAAGAAATTATTTCTTTATTCCACTTAGCAGTTTTATCAATTCAGCCTTATTATTGGATTCAAATTTTAAATTTCGGTTTATAATCGCATTTTCATTAATTCCAAAGAAAATATAATGGACCACCGGATGTAAAACGGAGCAGAATTTAGTATTTTTTAAATTTTTATTTTTAAGATAATAACCCAAATCAAAAATATCACTGTTTAAAAGATTATACAACCGAAGATTATCTCCTATGCTTTCATGAGATGAAATAGATTTAAAAACAATATATGCTTTAGAATTAAAACCTCTAAATAACCTATTAAAAGAAGACAAACTGGAATAATACTCAATTTCAAGATCTTTTTCATTTAACTTAGTTCTGAGATTTCTATTATGTTTTCTTGTTTTTTGAAATTCCTTTTTTATTTTACCCATTTTTTTCTCATCAAATCTCCTGTTGACATAATCGATTGAATCTTTTTTGTCCATATGCTGGTGATTGTCAATCGGCCTGATAACCAGTTTAATATTGTTTTCATTGTCATTTATTTGGAATATATTATACAAATCACCAATGAACTGAAGATACTGAGTATCAATGTCATAAGGACGGCAGCTTATAAATATCTGAGCATCAGGAACATAATTTTCCTTTTTCATCAATTCCATGAATGAAAATTTATAATTAACCTTAGAAAGTTCCTCTTCGGAGTATTGGCTATAAAGCTTGCCCAAGACTTTATTTGTAAAATGGCCAAAATTAAGTAGATACAACTGAGGAAGATCCGCCATAACCATTGAATCCCTAATCATTGTTCCGAGCATTAAAGAAGTGAAACCTCCCATACTGCTTCCATAAAATAGAATGTTATCATGAGAAAAATTAAAGAAATCTGAAATTTTGACAATCATGTCTGCAATATTTCTTAAAAAATAATCATCATAGGTCCCTACACTCCAACCGCCCTGCAAATCTTTTGTAAAATCATCATCAACATCAATATAACGTGTAGGGTCATTGAATAAAATTGTTGACTGCCTGAATTTCCAGGATAACCTATGAAACAGAGGTTTTTTGTGGAATTTTTCCAAATCATCAACTTTTAAAACACTTGAACTAAGACATAATAATTCATCTACATCCTTTTTGATGTTTAATAGAAATTCATATTTTGTGTCATTGTAATGCACAATAAGGCCAGTTTTTGTATCGTATTGTATTTTGCTTAATGCATCTCTCAAGCCATCGTAGTCAGTTTCAATTATGTCTTCTGCAATATCCTTCATCAATCTTCCCCAACAGATTTTACATTTAAATTTTAATCATGATTTTATATATATTTTAAGTAAAAAAAATACATTAGCAAAATTGTCTTAAAAAATAGAAAAGATTGTTATTCGGATTCTTCTTTAAGAGATTCTTCAATTTCTTCATCAGAAGATCCAAATGAAATCTTATCCAAAACGGATGAACCGAAGTACGGCAAAATAACCATACCTATGATAGTAGGCATCCAGTATGAAATTAATCTCTCGACAACAGTAGCCGCAGCACTGATTGAAGCAGTTATTCCTGCAGCAGAGTAAAAAACAATCATTACACTGTCAATTGCTCCGATACCTCCAGGTAAAAGAGGAATCATTCCAACAAGACAAGCAAGGATAAATACTTCACCTATTACAATCAGATTTACATTAGCTCCGAATGCCAAAAAGACCAGATAAACTCTGACAATTTCAGAAATCCATATGATGAAAGACAGTGAAATGGTTAATACCAATCCTTTTTTATTTGAAATCAGGATTTTCATTGTATCCTGAAATCCGAAAATGGCATCATGAATCTGTGCTTCCAAATTTTCAGAGTTTTTCTTATAAAATCTTCTTACAAGACCTATAATCCATCCTTCAACACGACCTCCAAAACTTGGATTAATACACATATAGATTAATATCACTAAAACTGCAACAATTCCTATTACAGCAACAATCATAACTGCAATCAACCATATAGGGAAGTCGAAAAACAATGCCATTGATGCAATTGTAACAGCCGCCAATACAACAAACGGGAATGTGTCTAAAGCCCTATCTGCCACAACTGTTGCAAATGTTTCTTCAAAACGATATTTATCGTTGTCCTGAGATAAAATATATGCCCTTACCGGTTCTCCTCCACCACGTCCAGAGGGAGTAATATTGTTTACTGCAAGACCGACCAATACCATAGGAAACAGTTTTTTGATTCCCACATTCATATCAGCCAGATTGTTAAGAATTTGCCACCTTAAAGTGTATAATACATAAGTAATTAACTGAGTTACGACAGCTAATGCGATAATATATATGTTTGCAATCTTTAAAGCATTGATAACATTATCAATCCCTACGAACCATAACATTACGGCCAAAATAAGCAAACTTATTCCTAATAAAATTATTGTTTTACGATCCATATTATCAACTATTAATTTAACTTATGTACTTTCTTAATATAAATTTATATAGATATTTATTCAAATTTATTAAACGATGAGATATATAACTAAAACAGATTTATTGATTGTTGCAAGAAACTCCGGATACATCATGATATGTATAGGAGTTATGTGCTTAATACCATTAATATTTGATTTAGTTTATTTTGAATTTGATATAATAAGTTTTATTATTCCAGCAGCCATTTCAATACTTTTAGGCTATGGTCTTTTAAAATATCTTGAAGATAAAGCTAAAAAAACAATACGGCTGAAACATGGAATGATGATATCATCTTTTGCATGGTTATGGGCAAGCCTTATCGGAGGACTTGTTTTTATGCTTGCCACACACATGCCTGCGATTGATGCAGTTTTTGAAAGTATGTCTGCATTAACCGGAACAGGAATAACCATGTTTGAAGACGTTGAAGTATTACCTCACAGCATACTATTTTTCAGATCAATAGAACAATGGATTGGAGGTTTAGGGGTTGTTGTTATGGTTTTAGGAGTATTGACAAAACCTGGATCAGTATCCTCAAAATTATACCAGTCCGAAGCGCGTGATGAACGTATAAAACCGAGTATTAAAACCACACTTGAAAAAACATTGCAGATTTATGTAATATATACCATTGCCGGAATAATCCTATATTTACTTGCGGGAATGCCTGTTTTTGATTCAATATGTAACACATTCAGCATCATTTCTACCGGAGGAATGAGTATTAAAAATGCAAATATGGGTTTTTACCAGAACGATTTGATTTATTTTATTTCAATAGTTTTGATGATACTGGGAGCGACAAGCTTTTTTGTCCATTATAAAGTTATTAAAACAAGAGGAAAATCACTGATTCAAGATCTTCAATTTAAAATCATTATCACAGTTATTGCATGCGTTACATTAATGCTTTATTTTGTATCAAATATTGTTCCAATCGATTTGCTTTTTACAGTAGTGTCTGCAATTACAACAACAGGAGCCAGTGTTGCATCACCGTTAGCCATGGGAAACTGGCCATCCTTTGTCATAATATGCATAATGTGTCTAATGATAACTGGAGGTTCCAACGGATCAACTGTAGGTGCGATAAAACTCGTGAGAATGATAACATTCTTTAAAGGAATCTACAGACACATCAGAGAAATTTTATCCCCTGAAGGCAGAGTAGTTCCAGTTAAATTGCACGGACATAAAATACCTGAAAAGGCAATATCACAGGCAGGAAACTACATTACACTTTATATGATGTTTATTATGTTTACATGGGCATTGTTCTGTTTGTTTGGATACGATCCTTTCAGAAGCCTGTTTGCAGCGATGTCCCTTCAGGGAAACAACGGTTTGGAACTTGGAGTTATAAATCATACATTACATCCTGCACTAAAATTAGTCAGCATGTTTGATATGTGGACAGGCAGACTTGAAATATATCCGGTTCTCATTACATTAAGAGCAGGATTCGAAATTTTTAAAAGATAAGTTTATATTATCCTAAACTAAATATTGATTATCAATTGTTAATGAGGCGATTTAATGTATGCAATTATTATGGGAGGAGGTCGTGTAGGACTTGCTCTTGCTAATTTATTAATAGATTCAGGAGCTGATATAACTTTAATCGAAAATGACGAATCATTATGTAATGAAATTGCATCAGAACTTGATGCTCTCGTTATCCACGGTAACGGGACAAATTCAAAAATGCTTGAAGAAATTAATATTGAAGATGCGGATTATTTTATAGCGACTACTGGTAACGACGAAGCAAACCTGCTTTCATGTATTTTAGTAAGAAAATATGATGTTCAGCACATTATTGCACGTGTAAGTAATCCTGACCACGAAGAGGCATTTAAAGAAGTCGGAATTGACAAAGTAATCAGTCCGGAAATAAGTGCTGCAAGGGAACTTGCACAGTATGTAATGAATCCGAATGTTTCCACATTGACCACACTTGGAGAAGGAGATGCTGAAATAAAAGAAATGACAATAACAAATGATAAAGTTGTTGGAAAACGTTTTAAAGACATCTCACCAACAAAAGACTACATCATAATTGCCAGTTACCAAAGCGGAAAATTTGTTATTCCACAACCGGACGACGTGATTTCCCGTGGAGAAAAAATATCCGTTGTAGTAAAAAGAGGAACATTCAATAAAGTTTCCAAAAAATTAGAAAAATAAAATTATAAATAGGAATAAGACAATTTAATATGGTCTTTTCCATTATTTTCCACTATTGGACCGTGGCCAGGGTAGATATTTTTAACATCCAGCTCAGTTAATCTGGATACACTTTTTTTCATATCTTCATAGCTTCCGCCAATGTCCATTCTACCAACACCACCACCTGCAAAAATTGTATCGCCACTAATCAGATTTTCACCGTCCCACAAACAGATTCCGCCAGCAGTATGGCCAGGAGTGTGAATTACTTTAAAACCTGCAATTTCATCACCGTCTTCAAGCTCGATATCCACTCTAGTGTTATCTTTATTGCCAAAAGCAGACATGGAAGTTCCTAAAGTGTCTTCATTTCTCATGGATATTGCATCCAATCTATGAACAGCAATTTTTGCATTTGGGAAAAAACAATTTCCACCAATATGGTCAAAATGACAATGAGTATTAACTATAAATTCAATATCCTCAGGTTCCACGCCATTTTCACGAAGTTTTGAAAACAAATAATCCTTATTTTGACCTGCACCAGTATCAACTAAAGTATTTCCATTAATTAAAAAACAATTTGAATCATAGTTGAATCCTATAATAAAAACAATATCTGACATGAAAAATAATATAATTAAGAAAGTTATTAAAAGTTTTGAAAAAAAGTTTAATATGAAAATGGGGTCACAGGGATTTGAACCCCGATCCTGGGATTTCTCTTGCCTCAGTACTCCAATTGATCATCACAACGGATACTGTTCAGTTACGCGTATATTTCTTCAAAGACAACTGGAGTCCCAGATGATGCCAGGTTACACCATAACCCCACATATAATATACATTATTAAATATATTTTAATGGTATATAAAGATTACCATTTATTCAAATTTCATTTGCTTATCGATACCGGCAATCTCATCAATTTCCAAACCTTTTTCCAGTGCATAATCCTTTTCAACCTTATAATTTCCATTCCTAGTTCTAGGAGTATTTTCTGGTTCCAAAAAAAGCCATTTTGTGTATTTGAACCTAACACCAATATATGGCTTTGCACCAAATATTTTTGAAAAATCGCATAATGCTAAAATCTGTGCCTCATCAATGTAAACTTTATCTTTGGTAGTGGTTTTAACTTCAATTGCCAGATAAATCTTTCCATTGCCTGCAACAACGTCAGGAAGCGGATTTTTAGTAGCTCCACCAGATGCCGGAGCCCTCATAGCTGCAAAATTCCTATCCCATAATTTATGCACCAAATCTCTTTCTTCAGCAGATCCTTTTTTAGCCATATTAACACTCAAAATTTCAGTAATATAATATAATTTTAAAATGATATATAAAATGAATGAGAGAGCATTTGAAAAGTAATATTAAAAAAAAAGTTTTATAAATAGGGCCGGGGCCGAGATTCGAACCCGAGTCCCGGGATCCACAGTCCCGGAGGATGACCACCTACCCTACCCCGGCATGATAGTATATAAAAAAATTGTTAAAGTGCGGGAGCAGGGATTCGAACCCTGGAAGACCTGCGTCAACAGGTCCTAAGCCTGTCCCCTTTGGCCTCTCGGGCACCCCCGCTTATAAAAAAAACAAAGGATACGTAGAAACCATGAAAAATCTTAACAAATTTTTAAAATGCTCCGGCCGGGATTTGAACCCGAGTCTTCGGCTCGAAAGGCCGAAATGATTGGCCGGACTACACCACCGGAGCAAACAAATACATATTTTTTTAATTAACATGGGCCCAATGGGCTTCGAACCCATGACCTTCCGGTTATGAGCCGGACGCTCTACCTGGCTAAGCTATGGGCCCAATTCAAGCGCCATCGACAGGGCTCGAACCTGTGACCAATCGGTTAACAGCCGAACGCTCTACCTACTGAGCTACGATGGCATAAGATACCCATCGAACTTAACCAAATAAAACCCATGTTTAAAAATCAAAAGACTTTAAACAGTAATTATGATTATGACTTTAATCATATATAAAGCTTTTGGTATTTTGTAATTTTAACAAAAAAATTCAAAATTCTATAAAATAATTTACTACGAACTAGTATATAAACTTTAAGAAAGTTAGGAAAAAATACCCCCCAAAATTTCAAGAAACAAAAAAAATATATAATAAAATAAATATAAAATAATCATAAAAGAGACATGAATTATATACCAATACCATAAATTAACCAAAATCAGTCACCATTCATAATAATCAACCAACACTGGAATGTCGAAAATGAAATTAACAATAGATTTACTTAAAAAAGAAGCTATTAATTTTTGTAAACGTGAAAGTAATATATCTCACGAAGAATTAGTCGGAATTACAGACGGCAAAGCTGTAGGAACATATATAGAACATAAATTTGAAGAATATATTAAAAATAAATATGAAGTTACAATAGGATCTAGTGCAAAAGGAATTGATTTACCAGATGAAAATATAAACACAGACATCAAAGTTACATCCATTACAAAGCCTCAAAGCTCTTCACCATTTAAAAATCTTGAACAAAAAATTTATGGACTGGGGCATAATCTGTTAATATTCATATATGAAAAAACTGACTACAACGATAAATGTTATATTGATTTTAAAAATTGTATCTTCCTTAAATCAGAAAATACAGGAGATTATAATTTAACAAAAGCATTACGTGAATTAAACGACTATACCTTTACAGAAGAAGAAATCATGAAAATTCTCAAAAAGACAAATATCCCTGGAGATACTCAAACATTGAAAAATCTTGCAAAAAAAATTATCTTAAATCCTCCACAACAAGGCTACTTAACAATATCAAACGCTTTTCAGTGGAGATTGAGATATAATAATCTTATACATTTAGAAAACAGAACAGATGAAATTTATTCTAATGAAAAAAATACAAATGAAACAAAAACTCCATTATATCTTACAGACAGTATTTTTGAATATTTGAAAAATGATTTAAAAATACTTCCAGATATCATTATTGAACCAATATTTAAAACAGATAACTTTTTAAAAAGTGCTAATAAAATTTTCCCAAATGCGACCTTTTTTAGGAAAAATAATAATCAACAACATTCAGATAAAACATATACGTCAACATTTGAATTTAAAATGAATGATGAAAATAGGAATTTGGAATTAGATACTCTTGATAAAGAAAAATCCTATTTAATCATTGAAAATTGTACTCAAATAAAAAATGTCGAATCATTTAAATTTTCAGATAAAATCATCGAAAAAATTAAAATGATAAAAAATAATAATGCAACATTAACATTATTATGTACAAACATTTTTTCTAGAGACATTTTTATAGATTTAATTAAAAATAATGTCCCTTACAGTTTTATAAAACAATTAAATTTTAATTTTTCAATTGATAAAAATAATGATATCTGTTTATTAATAATACAATTTGGTGGAAAAGCATTAATAAACAAAATTTGTGAAGTTTCAGAAATTTCAAATCCATCTAAAGTAATCAGAAAGTTCGGATTTGTAAAAAACCTATTTTATTTAGATATTGACAACATTACAAAAATTGATGGCAAATGTCCAGTTGAATGGAAAAACGGTATAAAACATGATTGTTCCAAAATAATGGAACTGACACAGGAAAATAAACAATTATTTAATAAGAATAATGAAAAAGTTTTTATTGAAAACACTTTATTATACCCCTTTTTAAAAGGAAGTCAACTTAAAGAACCAATAATCAATAAAACATCCAAATATACCATAGTTACTCAAGAAAAAATAAAACAGGACACAAACTCCATGAAAAATTATGCTCCAAAAACTTGGCAATATTTACAGGAACATGAAGAGTATTTTGAAAAAAGAAAAAGTGCAATATATAAAAATACACCCAAATTTAGTATTTTTGGCATTGGAAAGTATTCTTTTAAAAAATTCAAAGTAGCCATATATGGTTTTAATAAAAAACCTATTTTTTCATTAGTATACCATGAAAAACCAGTTATGTTAGATGATACTTGTTATTATTTGCCTTTTGACGATTATGATGAAGCATACCTAACCATGTTAATTTTAAATAGTTCATTAGTTAGAAAATTCCTTAAAAATATTGTTTTTCTTGATTCTAAAAGACCATTTTCAAAAAAGATATTAAAACGACTCGACATCGGCAAATGTTTAAAATATTTATCTTTCAGTGACTTAACTGAAACTGAAAAAAAATTAGGCCTTGATAACTATATCAGTCTTAAAAAATTTAGTGAATATGAGAAGAAATATATTGAAAAAAAAGTTTGACAACAATTCAAACTTATATAAACTTTAAAAAACTATATAAAACCATGGACTCTAACATATTTGACTTAATAAAAGATGCCAATGATATCACTTTAAAAAAACATGGAAATCTGATTACTCTTGAAAGAGCAGTATTCTTATCATGGTGGTGTGATAAGGGAGACTGTGCTTTTTGTTACATGTCAACACAGAAAGAAAAGATAAAAGATCCAAAAAAGGCCAGACGAAACATCAGCAACATTTATGCTGAAGCTGAAATGTGCAAACGTCTGGATTGGAATATTGAATTTCTATCCGGAGGATATGAATCTTTCACAACTCAGGAAATTAAAGAAATTGCCACTACAATTAAAAATATCACTGGCGACGGAGTCTGGTTAAATACTGGAATTACAGAGGAATTAAATGAATACGGCTCTGAAATTAAAGGAATAACAGGTGCAGTTGAAGTGGCAAATCCGCAGATTCATGAAAAAGTCTGTCCTTCCAAAAAACTTGATGATATAAGCAATATGTTAGATGTTGCCGGAGATTTAGGTTTTAAAAAAGCGATTACAATAATATTAGGTCTTGGAGAAACCCTAGATGATGTCCAATACATTATAGATTATATTAAAGATCATAAAATTGACAGAGTAATATTTTATTCCTTAAATCCTCACAAGGAAACAATTTATGCGAACTCCTCACAGCCGGCATCTCTTTACTATGCCCAGGTTGTAGCTCAGGTAAGACTGGCTTTCCCCGATATTGAAATTATTTGCGGAACCTGGATAGATAATTTAGCCAATATAGGAATATTGATTTTAAGCGGAGCTAACGGAATTACGAAATTCCCATTGTTCAAGATGTTTGGAACCAAATACGGAAAAAGAGTTGAAGAAGAAGTCAAATGGGCAGGCCGTGATTTAAAAGGAACATTCACTGATAAAGACATGTTAGGACCTCAGAAAAGTGAAGTTTCACCGGAACTTGATAAATTCATTAAAAGGTATATTAAAGAATCTTTAAAGAACAAATATTAGATTTACGTGATAACATGCTATTTTACATATTAAAAGAAAAAGGAAATATTAAAAAGGCTTATAAAATCTATAAAGCTTCTAAAAAAATTAAACAGCAAGATTTATTTAGCCCTGAATTTTACCTGAAAAAATATCCTAATATTAAAGATGCAAGAATAAGTCCTTTAAATCATTATTTGTATCATGGTTACAAGGAAGGAAAACAGCCTGGAAAATTATTTGACAACGATTATTATTTAAAGCAAAACCCTGACGTGAAGGAATCCGGAGAAAACCCTCTAGTCCATTATGTTTTGTACGGGAAAAGAGAAGGCAGACTTCCAATTAAACGCTCCAATAACAAAGAAGTTAATAAATTAAATAAAAGAATCAAAAACTACAAAAAAATAATTGATCGACAAGACCGCCAAATAAAAAGACTACAAAAAAATGTCACCAACCAGTTCTCAATTCTGGAGGCATATAATAAATTATTTAATGATTTATATATTTTTCACGAAACATTCCCTAAAGGACCTTTAAAAGACATTCAGGAGTTATGTATAGAACTGTTATTGTTTTTTGATAAGGTTTGTGAAAAATATGACATACCTTACTGGCTAGATTATGGAACTTTACTCGGGCCAGTCCGTCATGGCGGATTTCTGCCTTGGGATGATGACATTGATTTGGGAATGTTAAAGAATGATTTTGACAGATTTATTGAAGTCATGAACAAAGAAATTAAGGAATATGGCCTGGATGACGTCATAACAATTCTTGAAAAAAAGAAATATGATGATGCTATTACAGGATTTATCCAAGTGATATATACCGGTAAAATAAAACAGCCTAATATGTTGGCCTGTCTGGACATACTCCCATATAGCCATTTGGAAAATAAAGATAACCTTCCTAAAGAGGAATTGAAAAATAAGATATCAGACCAAATTGAAATAACACAAAAAGAATTCTTAGAAAAAGAACTCTTTAAAAAATCACCAATGAACGCTTATGAAAAACTCAATGAAATAGTTGGAATAGTTCCTCATGAATCAGATTATATTATCCCATCTTCAATGAATTTAAGGCCAAACAGAATAAGAATTTACAAAAATGAAGAGATGTTCCCCCTTAAAAGAATGAAATTTGAACAACATGAGTTCTTAGCTGCAAATAATGAAAAAGAATATCTGAAAATGACCTATGGTGAAAATTATATGACAATGCCGAAAAAAATTAAGATTCATGGAAGAATGCCCGCTTTAATAAAAATTCACGGCGACAACTTACACGAAATATTTGTAGAATCCATCGAAAAAATGAAAAAAATCAATGAAAATTTTAATTAAAATGCAGTTAATCTAAAATCATTTAAATTATTTTAATGCGAATTAATATCATACATTATGATAATTAAATGGTAATTAATGCTTAAAAATATCAACCACCATCATTTAAATCTTTAAAATTAATTTAACATGAAAATATCAAGTATTTAAGAACTTGTATTTTAAAAATGTTTATAAAGTTAATAAAACTAATATTATAATAATATAAAAATTAGCCTAGTATATGGAGGAATTATTATTAGTGATGATGTCGATATGATGTGTGGACTTGAAATCCACGTACAACTAGAAACCGAATCAAAATTATTCTGTGACTGTCCAACAAATTATCAGGAAGCGCCAATCAATACAAATATCTGTCCAGTTTGTTTAAACCAGCCTGGTGCAAAACCACACCCTACAAATGAAAAGGCACTGGAAAATGCTTTAATGATCGCATTAATGCTAAACTGTGAAATAGATCAAGGCGTTACCTACTTCATGAGAAAACATTATGATTATCCTGATTTGCCATCAGGTTACCAAAGAACATCCGTACCTATCGGAATAAACGGGGAATTAAACGGAATTAGAATTAGAGAAATTCACGTGGAAGAAGACCCTGGTCAATTTAAACCTGACAGAGGTACCGTTAACTTCAACCGTTCAGGTATTCCTTTAGTTGAAATTGTTACCGAACCAGACATAAAATCTCCGGAAGAAGCAAGAAACTTCTTAAACGAATTAATTCGTGTATTGCAATATAGTGGAGGGGCTCGTGGTGAAGGTACAATGAGAGCTGACGTAAACATCTCCATTAACGGAGGAAACAGAGTTGAAATGAAAAACGTTAACTCCATCAAAGGTGCTTACAGAGCTTTAATCTTTGAACGTAACAGACAAAAAAGGAATCTTGAAAGAGGAGTAGAAACCAAACAGGAAACTCGTGCATATGTAGAAAGTCAGATGATTACAACTGCAATGAGATTAAAAGAAGATGCAGACGATTACAGATTTATCACTGACCCGGACTTACCTCCAATGCAAATTTCTGATGAAACAATACAAAAAGTTTTAGACACCATGCCTGAAGCTCCTCACAATAAAGTAAAAAGATTCGTTAAAGATTACAATATTGATGAAGAGACTGCAAAAGTTTTAACATCAGAACTTGACTTAGCAATATCTTATGAAGAAGTAGTTAAAGAAATTGACCCTGTATTTGCAGCAAAATGGATGAGAGATGAACTTAAAAGAGTATTAACATATAACAAATTAGATTTCGCAAGCAGTGAAATAAGTGTTGAAAGTCTTATTGAATTATTAAACATGATACAATCCAAAGAGATTACTGTTAAAGCGGGCCAAAGAATCATTGAACAAATGCCTAACAATGAAAAATCTCCTAAAGCAATTGCAGAAGAATTAGGATTGCTTGGTGTTGTAAAAGATGATGAAATATTAGCTGCTGTAAAACAGGCTATTGAAGAGAATCCTAAAGCTGTTGATGACTACTTATCCGGTCAGAAAGCTTCAATCAATTTCTTAGTAGGGCAAGTAATGAGATTAACCCGTGGAAAAGCTGATCCTGGTGAAACTGTAAAACTATTAAAAGAAAATATTGAATAGGTGATGAAGATGGCTGGAAAAAAATCATTTGTGAAAGATTATATGACAGAAAATGTTATCAGTGTTTCTCCAGACACTCCTACTGACCATATCATCGATTTAATGAAAGAAAGTCATCACAACAGTTACCCAGTAGTGAAAGATGGAAAATTAGTTGGAATGGTAACCGCATTCGACATTGTTGCTAAAAAATGGCATGATACCGTTTCAGGAATAATGACTACAAGTTTAGTTGTAGCAAATCAAGATTTATCAATCAACGATGCATCTAGAGTCATGTTTAGAAGAGGCATATCCCGTATGCCTGTTGTTG
Organism: uncultured Methanobrevibacter sp.; assembly: GCF_900314615.1. NCBI lineage: Archaea > Methanobacteriati > Methanobacteriota > Methanobacteria > Methanobacteriales > Methanobacteriaceae > Methanobrevibacter > uncultured Methanobrevibacter sp. The sequence continues at coordinate 86,991 of NZ_OMWA01000006.1, forward strand.
ATGAAACCGGAAAGCTTGTGGGAATCATAACCAACACAGACATGGTCCGTTCCCACATTGAAAGATCAACACCTAACAAAGTGGAATACTTCAAAAAGACTTTGGAACAATTATACGGCATCCACACAGTATTAAAACACATGGATGTGGAAACCAATAAATTAAGACCAACACAGGATAGAGTTTATGCTGATGAGCTTGAAGGAAGAGCTTATGAGCTGGAAAAAGGACTGGCTGAACCGGCAATTGTTGTTAAAACCGGAGACAGATGGATTCTGGTTGACGGACACCACAGAGCAGTAGCATCCGCACAAAGAGGATATGAAACTGTCGATTCATATGTAATTGATTTAGGCCAGGACATTAAGTTAGGAATGGAAAAAACTGCAGATAAAGCAGGAATAAAAACATTTGATGATATTGAAATCATTGATGATGATAAACATCCATTAATTGCACTTACAGAAAGTTTACAAGACCAAGAATCACATGGAGATGATTAAGTGGCTGATGAAAAAGTTATAAGGGAAGTCTACAAAGTTTTGGAGTCAAGACGAGACAAACCTATAGATTCATACACTTCAAAAATAATGCAGGACAGCGATAAAAAAGCTGAAGACAAGATTCTTGAAAAAATTGCAGAAGAAGCAGGAGAAGTATTAATAGCTGCAAAAAATGATGAAAATCTTGTATATGAATCTGTTGATTTAATATTCCATACTTTATTGATTTTAGTATACAAAGGCATTGAAATCGATGAAATTTTCGAAGAGTTTGCCAGAAGAAGAAAATAATTTTATAGGTTAAAAAATGTTTGATACTTATTCGGAAAAAAAGTTTTTATTAAAACAACTTGTTAAAAGAGATTTGACTTCAAAATATAAAGACTCAGTACTGGGTATTGCATGGAGTTTTTTAAATCCTCTTTTAATCATGATTGTATTTACAGCGATATTTTCAATGATTTTTGGACGTCAGATTGAAAATTATCCAGTTTATTTCTTATCCGGAAGAGTAATCTACGATTTATTTAAAGCAGGGACAACAGGTGCTATGAAATCAGTGAAAGCGAATTCATCAATCCTCAAAAAGGTTTATGTCCCAAGATACATGTTTGCCGTGAGTAAAGTATGCTATGAATTAATTAATTTCCTGATTACATTAATTATTTTAGCAGGAGTAATGTTCGTTACAGGAGCTGAATTCCATTTAACAAGTTTTTTAGCAATAATACCAATATTTTTCCTAATATTATTAATATTCGGAATCGGGTTAATTCTAGCTGTAGCAAATACTTATTTCACAGATGTAGGTTATTTATACAATGTATTTACATTAATTCTGATGTATGCTTCAGCATTGTTTTATCCAATTGAGATTGTGCCTACAACTGTCCAGAAGATATTTACATTAAACCCTATTTACAGCGCAATAACCAGTTTTAGAGAATGTGTTGTCTTTGGAGTATTTCCAAATATGAACTCAATTTTATATCTTGCAACCTTTTCTATAACCTTTTTTGCGGCAGGAATAATCATATTTAGTATTTATCAAAATAAATTAACATTAGAATTGTAGAATTAGGTTTTATTATGAGTTTAGAAGATAAAATAAAAAAGTTATTCAAAAGAGGGAATAAACAACTTTCAACTGATAAAGTTGAAATTCTTCCAAACACTAGCAAATATAAAAATATGACCCTCTTTGCACCGGACAGAGGTATGAATGCTGATACATTTTATATTCTCGCTAGAGATGAAAATAATGAACCTATAACCAATGAAACTATTAAAATTGAAATTGATGGCGAGATAATTGAAAAGAAAACAAATGCAAATGGAAATATAAATTTTGAAATGAATTTAAAACTCGGACAGTATGTTGCAAACGTTTTTTTCCCAAATGGAGAATATTCCCAATCCATTGAGACAAACATCACAAGACTAACTAAAAAGAAAAAAGCACAATTATCAAAAGTTATAAAAAAAGAGACTCCTAATGAGAAAAAAACTCATATTTATGCTCCCAATATGACCATGTATCGCCATAATGAAACACAATATTATGCCAGACTAAGAGATTATAAATTTGAACCTATACAGGGAGAAGAGGTCAAGTTCACTATCAATGATAAAGTACACACTGCCATTACAGATAAAGAGGGATATGCGAAAGTAGACATAGATTTATTCAGTGGAAAATATCCGGTTAAAATAGAATACGAAGGCAGTGACAAATACGACCCGCTTACTAAAAACTCACAATTAACAATACTTATCAGAGACATTGACAGGAAGCTTATGATTGATGTTGATCACTTAACAATGGAATTTAAAATCACTAATGATAAAATAGATACATTGAAAGAATTCATCATCAGAACAATAAAAAGAAACAAAAAAGAAAAAGAAAAAATCAAGATTTTAGACGACATTTCATTTAAAGTCTATGAAGGAGACAAACTGGGAATATTAGGTTACAACGGTGCCGGAAAAAGTACCCTGCTAAAAGTAATGTCCGGAATTTATGAACCGACTGAAGGAAGCATTACCACATATGGTAAAATTGCACCATTACTGGAACTGGGTGCGGGTTTTGATAAAAACTACACCGGAAAAAATAACATTTACCTGAATGGAGCCTTCTTAAGTATGAAAGAAAGCTTCATTGATGAAAAATATGATGAAATACTTGAATTTTCAGAGCTCGGTGAATTCATTAACTACCCTGTTAAAAATTATTCATCAGGTATGAGAGCCAAATTAGGTTTTTCAATAGCTACACTTGCCGAACCTGATATTTTAATCATTGATGAAATATTATCTGTCGGAGACATCAAATTCAAGAAGAAAAGTTCAGAAAAGATCAATTCAATGATGAAAGATGGAGTGACAGTTTTATTAGTTTCACATTCAATTTCACAAATCAAAAGAATCTGTAACAAATGCATATGGCTTGAAAACGGAAAAATAGCCATGCAAGGTGATGTTGATAAAGTTTGTGATGCATATTTATCTAATGCAAAAGGAACTTCTAAAAAAAAATAAAAAATAGGTTTTAATATGGATAAACGATGGATATATGTTATAATAATATTTATTTTTGGATTTACGGCAATGTTATACATTGTAGATACATCAACAACAGTAGGAAAAGCAGTTGTAGCAGTTAATACCCATTTAGTTACAGTGCCTAGTTCATTCAATATTGAAGGTAATGAATATAATTATGCGCTATTAGTCAATAGGCAAACAAAAGAACATATTTTCATAAAAGATTTAGGAAAAGGAGATACCATAGATGAAAACCTTAAAATGGAACGTGAAGATTTAGAAAGTAATGAAAATATTACTAAAATTAGTTTCGCTACTGAAAACCACAATAAAAAGGTATACCAAGTAATTAATTATGAAACAAAAGACAACAAATATAATAAAGTTTTATTCTTCACACAAACACATCACACGTTTAAAATTAAATCTACCGATTTTAAGGATTTAAAAACTTTAGAGAAAAAAACTAAGTTCGTTATCGATACATTCAAACAGGATTATAAAAAAACACAAGATTAATAGATGATTATAATGGCTGATTTTAAATTTTCAATTATAATAACAGCTTACAATGTGGAAGGATCGATTGAAAAAACAATCAGATCCATTATAAATCAGTCACTGAATTTCAATAAAAATACTCAAATAATTTTAATCAATGACGGCAGTAAAGACAACACAAAAGAAATTTGCGAAAAATATTCTTCTCTGTATCCTGAAAACATCAAATACATATATAAAGACTATGGAGGCAGAGGAATCAGCCAGAAATTAGGCTTAAAATTTGCAAAAGGAGAATATGTATCATTTTTAAATGCTGAAGATAACTATTCAAGAAACACATTAATCAGTGTTCTGGACCTATTTGAAAAACATGATGAAATCAATGTCATTTCCATCAAATCAAAATTTTATAACGATTTAATTGATAAAACTATAATCAACTCAAAATATGCGCAAACTCAGATACACAACCTGTTAAAAACACCGGAATTTTTTCAGCCTCAAGCAAAAACCTGCTTTTTTAGAAAATCTTCACTTGAAAATATCGAATTTTCCAAAGACTACAATCTCGCCGATGAAATTTTAATGGTAAACAAAATATTGCTGGACAATCCGAAACTTGGAGTCTGCAGTAACTGCGAATACAATATTACAATACCTCAAAACAAAAAATCATTATTAAACATAATTCCAAACCCGAAAGACCCTAAAAATGATAAGAACTATCCTCTTAATGATTTGCTTGAGCTGAGTTTGGAAAAATATGAGAGGATACCTGAATTTATTCAGCATACAATACTTAATTATTTCAATGAAGTAATTTTAAATGAATCTATAAACGATAAACTTAATAAAAAAGAAATCAGGCATATAAATGAAAGAATTAAAGAGATTTTAAAATATATTGATGAAGAAAATATCCTAAGCAATTATCAGATTGACATTAAAATAAAAGCATTTCTCCTATATTTAAAAAACGATTATTCTTATTCTGAAGACAATCAAATTAAATTAAATAAATACCTAAAATTAGACACAGTTTACATTGACATTTATGAAATTATTGATGATAAATTGTATATTCTTGCTAACATCAACTCCATTAATCAAAATGAAAGTGTTAATGTATATGTAAACAATATTAAAATTGAAAGCAGCACTGTTGAATTTCCGCAAAGGGAAAAATATTATCTAAACGAAAGATATCTTTCTAACCACACCTTTGAATTTTCCCTTCCGCTTGATGAAAATAAAGAATATAAACTCAAATTCAAAACATCAGACGGTCAGAAGCTGCACATTGACTTTTCAAGACCATGCAATTTCTCAAAAGTTGTGGGATATGCAAAGACTAAAAAATATCTGAGCTGTCTTGAAAATGATAAAATCATAATCAGCAAGAAAAAAACAACAACTTGGCTCAAAAAGGAAATAAAAACATTAGCCCATATGCTTATACACAGGGTTTCCGGTTTTGAAACCGCAATTCCAATAAGAATAATATATATGATTCTGTATCCCTTCCTTAAAAATAAACGCATATGGTTTTATATGGACTTTCCTACAATAGCTGATGACAATGGAATGCATCTTTTCAAATATTCCATAAAACAGGGTGATAAAGATATTAAAAAATATTTCATTGTAGATAAAAACACTCCTTACTATGAAAAAATGAAAAAAATCGGACCCACTATTGCTTATCACTCACTTAAGCACAGAATTCTAGGATTATTCACAGAAAAAATCATTACATCACATCCGGACAACAATTACATCTATGCTTTTTGGGGCCATTATCCTAATTTTGCAGGTCTTTTAAAATCAAGCACAATTTTTCTTCAGCACGGAATAACACTTAACAACATATCAAGCTGGTTAAATAAATATGATAAGAACCTTGATTTTCTCCTGACCGCTTCAAAAAAGGAATATGATTCCCTTTTCAAATATTATTATCATTACGATGAAAAAATTATCCAGCTTTTGGGATTTCCAAGATTTGACAATCTCACAGACGATAAGACAAAAACAATTCTTTTAATGCCTTCCTGGAGAAGATACCTGACAAATGAAAACAAATATACAATCAGTAATTCAAGCTACTTTAAGACATATAATGCGCTGATAAATAATGAGAAATTAATCCAAAAACTAAAAGAAAACAACTTTAAAATAATATTCAGACCGCATCCTCATGTTTATGATTTTATTGATCTTTTTGATGAAAATGAGTATGTTACAATAGACCATGAGAGAGGAAGTTATCAGGATCTGTTTAAAAAAGGAGCATTACTCGTAACAGATTATTCTTCAGTTTCATTTGATTTCGCCTATCTTAAAAAACCTGTGCTATATTACCATTACGGAGAAGATTATCATTTTAATCTGGAAGAAAGCTATTTTGATTATGAAACTATGGGTTTTGGTGAGGTCTGCCGTAGTGAAGATGAACTGGTTGAAATAATCGGTGAATATATGGAAAATGACTGTAAAATGAAAGACAAACACGTTAAAAATGTTGAAGATTATTTCCTGTTTACCGATAAAAACAACTGTATGAGAGTTCATGAAGCAATTAAAAAAATTCCCCCTAGAGAATGAACTCCATATTATACATTCCCCGCTCAAAACTACCTATTTTAACTCTTTTTTTATTGAACTGCCTAAATCCGATTGATTCATACAGTTTTTTTGCACCGGCATTTCTAAAATCAGCATCAAGGATTACCCGTTTATAATTTTTAGACCTGGCATAATCAATTACATCATGAAGGACTTTTTTGCCCATACCTTTACCCCTCTGGGACTCATCGATTGCAATTTCTGCAAGGTACAAATCATCCTTTTCAATATCGCATAAAACAAAATGGTCCAGGATATCTACAAGAATAAGCTGCCATGATTTGAAGTGGAACTCATGGCCACCACCTGACAGATAGATACTTACATAACCGATTATCTGATTGTTTTCATCTAAAATTACTTTAAAATAATTATTAGTATCCTTTTTTTGCAAATATTTTGAAATAGCTTTGACTGCTTTATCAGAGGATTTAAAAAACATGTCAAATGTTCTAAAATCAACATCATAAACCAAACGGGCAACATGGTTAACATCATGAATTTTAGGATCAAATGTCTCATAAATCAATTTAATCACTGTTTACAATAGTTAATGCAAAAACTCCTGCTCCAAAGCCATTATCTATATTTACAACAGCAATTCCCGGAGCACAGGACTGAAGCATTGCATCAAGTGCAACACGACCTCCTTCACCGACGCCGTAACCTACTGAAGTAGGAACACCGATTACCGGAACATCAACAAGACCTGCAACAACTGAAGGTAAAGCACCTTCCATTCCTGCACATACGATAAAGGCACGAACCCCTTCCTTAACCATATACGCTATTTGAGGAAAGAGCCTGTGAATTCCGGCAACTCCAATATCATATGAGGTAATGGCTTCACATCCACCTTCTTCAACGATTACACGGGCTTCTTCTGCAATGTTAATGTCAGATGTGCCTGCAGTAATAATTCCAATCTTTGCTGTTTTTTCATTTGTTTTTGGTTGCTTTCTAATAACCAGTATCTGTGCACGGGCGTTATAATCAAAAATAAATGAATCTTTTCCCACATCTTCTAAAATTTTTTCATATCTCTCTTGGGAAAGTTTTGTTATAATCAAATCATCATCGTTATTTTCCAGATATTTTTCAATTATTACAAGCAAATCGCCATAATCTTTGCTTGGTGAAAAAACTGCTTCGGGAAATCCTGTTCTCTCATTTCTTTTAATATCGAATTTGGCAATGTCATCAAATTCCAGAATATTATCCGCTTTCAGCAGATTTTCCGCCTCATCAATATTAATTTCGCCTTCAACCAATTTTTCAAGGATATCTTTCATATTATTATTATAGTATAAAATTTTATATAAAATTTAACTTAAATAATATATTTATGAAAGCTAGAAAGATTTTGACACAGGGCATAGTTCAGGGAGTGGGATTCAGGCCTTATGTATACAGGCTCGCATCCGAGTTGGGCCTTAAAGGATCCGTTAGAAACCTTGGAAATGTTGTTGAAATCATAGTTGAAGGCGAAAACAGTGAATTATTTATTGAAAGATTGCCTAAGGAACTGCCCCCAATTGCAAGAATCGACTCAATGAGTGTTGAAGATATTGAATCGGCGAATTACTCTAATTTTGAAATTATTGAAAGCAGGGATTCATATTCAGGAATCAGCGTGATTCCACCAGACATTGCAATCTGTGATAAATGTCTTGAAGAGATTAGAAATCCCAAAGACAGAAGATACAAATATCCTTTTAATGCATGTACAGACTGCGGTCCGAGATTTACAGTTATTGAAAGCGTTCCATATGACAGAATCCGAACATCAATGGAAGAATTTCCGTTATGTGACGACTGTCTTGTTGAATATAGAGAACCCCTAGACAGACGTTACCATGGAGAAGCCATTTGCTGCAGTGACTGCGGACCCCAAATGGCATTTTATGAAAAAAGCGAAAGAATCAACAGCGATAATCCTATTAAACTGGGAGCTCAAAAACTGGAAAACGGAGAAATCCTGGCAATAAAGGGAATCGGAGGAACACATCTGGTTGTTGATGCATATAACGATGAAGCAATAAAAGAGCTGAGAAGACGTCTGAACCGTCCGAACCAGGCCTTTGCAGTAATGACTAAAGATCTGGAGTCCGTTCAAAAATATGCCCGGCTATCCGAAAAAGAAATAAAAACAATGACCTCCAATAAAAGGCCAATTGTTATTTTAAAGAAAAATGAAGAATATCCGTTTCCGGAATCCTTGTCTCCGGGGCTTCACAACATCGGAGTGATGCTTCCATACTCACCTATGCATTATTTGCTATTTGATGAAAGCTCTATCGACACATTTGTTATGACATCTGCCAATACTCCCGGCGAACCGATGATGATTAAAAATGAAGATATAATCAACGGAGTCAATGATTATTCCCTGGTTCATAACCGTAAAATATTAAACAGATGCGATGATTCAGTTATCAGATTCAGAAACAATGAACTGTCATTTATAAGACGGTCCAGAGGTTACACCCCAGAACCTTACACAATAAACTACAAAGTCAACGATTCAAATGTCCTTGCGTTAGGCCCTGAGCTTGACGTGACATTTTCCATAGCTAAAGACAATATTGTTTATCCGTCACAGCATATCGGAAATACCAATAAACCTAAAACATTGGAATTTCTAAAACAGGCTATTGAGAATATGGAAAGGATTACAAAAATCAATGAGTTTGATGTTGTTGCATGTGATTTGCATCCTCATTTCTTTACAACAAGACTGGCTTATGATTTAGCTGAAAAATATGGCGCTGAAGTAAAACAGATTCAGCATCACCATGCACATTCCGTAGCTTTGGCTAATGATCATTCAATTGATGAAATGATTGTTATTGCAGCAGACGGCGTAGGTTACGGAAGTGACGGGACCAGCTGGGGAGGAGAAATCCTCTACACCAACATTAACGATTTCGAAAGAATGGGCCATCTTCAAAGCCAGCTGATGCCCGGAGGTGACGTTGCAACCAGATATCCTGCAAGAATGCTTGCAAGCATATTGGACGATTCCGATTTAATCATGTACTATTCAAAATATTTCAAATATGGAGATATGGAAATAAAAACATTATTCAAACAACTCGAATCCGGGCTTAATGTAGGCAAAACCACAAGTACCGGAAGAGTTCTTGATTCAATGGCAGTGGCTCTGGAAATTGCTCATGAACGAACCTATGAGGGAGAGTGCTCCATGAAACTTGAATCATGCGCATTTTACTCCAAAAAGGATATTGAAATCCCATACCATATTGAAGATAATGTTTTGAATACCACAGAAATCCTCAGAGAAGTTGTAAGGCTATATCAGAACGGAGAAAATAAGGCAGATGTTGCAAGGGCAGGCCAGAATGCAGTTGCTAACGGACTGGCTGAAATTGCAATTAATGCAGCTGATAAAAAGAATATTGCAGATATCGGAGCTACAGGCGGCGTATTTTACAACGAAGCCATTACAGATGCCATTAAAAATCGTATTGTCAGTGAAGGTTATAATTTTATCCAGCACACCAACACATGTGCGGGAGACGGTTCTGTCTCTTTAGGACAGGCAATAATTTCTAAAAAACAGGTTTAAATGGTTTAAATTTTAATTTAAACCATTAAATAATGACCACCAAATATTAGTTTTATCTATGTTTTAAAGTTCTCTCAAGAATGTACTCAGCTCTTTCCTTAAGATTTCCGTACAGTCTTATCTGATTTTTCAGCTCATCGATAGCTTCAAGCTGACCGGCATCAATTCTTTTTTCAATATCTAAAAGTTTTGACCATTCATCCCCTGAAGGCAATTGAAGAGTGTTGAGCATATCTTCTGAAAGGTTAACATCAAAAGTGTTCTTATTGATGGTAATGTGAATGTTTACTTCATGCTGCAAATCATAATATTTACGCGGACGACCTCTCAGGATTTTCTTGTAAGAAGAGTTTAAAATTCCGATATCTTCCATTGCTCGCAAATGTTCAATAATAGCTTTCTGACCAATATCCAGCTCATTGGATATTTCACTTACAAACATAGGCTCTTCTCTTAAAAGATTAATGATATCTCTTCTAGTTTTACAACCCATTACGTCAAGTATATCTTCTTTATCAATATCTCCCAATTGGTCGTTATAGTTTCCTCTAATTTCTATGTGGCCATTAGAAGAATTGACATCTCTATGATATTTATCATTTTTTTCAATGTCATTACTATGTGTCATGATTATAGATTATATTAACACTATTATATAAAACATTGCGTTTTTGTTACAAGTTGTAAGAAAAGTTAAAAAACGATTATAATCAGTTTAATTTGAATAAGTACAGCATAAATTTAATAAAATAATTTTATAAAATAATATTTTTATAATTTTAAAAAAATAAAAAATTTAAAATCTTTATATACTAAACAAACCTCATAAAATAGAAATAGACCTCAATTTTTTGGACTTTTTTTATCGAAAGGTTTATATAACTTTTTGTTACTATAATAATGTAAGAGAAAGATAACTTTTTGTTACTTTAATATTTGGTTCGGAAAAACTTGAAGTAATAACTCTGATTGATGAACCATTTTCCTATATGTCCATAAATTCCCAAAAACCAATATTAAAGAACAATAAGAAATATTCTCGGTAAAAAGAGTTATTGCCCAAGTTTTTCAAAAAAACACTAAAAGGTGTACATATGACTGACGAAAATAAAAGCGAAACTGAAGTTAGCAAAAAAGATCTTCAAGAAAAATACGAGGAACTTCTCGAAGAGGTAACTCAGAAAAGTGAAGAAATAGAAAAACTCAAAGAAGATCTTGAAAAACAAGAAGGTGAAACTCAAGAGTATATTTCACTATCCCAAAGACTCCAGGCAGATTTCGAAAATTTCAAAAAAATAACCGATAAACAAAACAAAGAAATCATTAAATTTGCTAATGAAAATATATTAAAAGAGTTTTTAGACTGTTATGAAGATTTCGGTAGAGCTTTAGAAGTTGAAGATGACAAAAACTTAAGAGAAGGCATAGAACTTACTTATAACAAATTTAAAGATATTTTAGCTAAAGAAGGCGTTGAAGAAATACCTGCAAAAGGTGAAAAATTCGATTTGAATAAACATGAAGCATTAATGGTTCAAAAATCAGATGATGTTGAAAACGGATACATCATTGAAGAATTGATGAAAGGCTACATGTATAAAGATAAAGTTCTGAAATACTCAAAAGTTATTGTTTGTAAAAAATAATGTTTATTAAATAATTCATGAAAAAATAATAAGGTGATAATTATGTCTGATACTAAAAAAGAAAAAATTATTGGAATTGATTTAGGTACAAGTAACTCAGCAGCATCTGTACTTGTAGGAGGAAAACCAACAACCATTCCTTCCGCTGAAGGAGCAAGCCAATACGGTAAATCTTTCCCAAGTTATGTTGCATTTACTGACGACGGACAAATGTTAGTTGGAGAACCAGCAAGAAGACAAGCAGTTACCAACCCGGAAAATACTATAAGCGCAATCAAAAGAAGTATGGGTACTGATCACAAAGTTACTGTAAACGGAAAACAATATTCTCCACAGGAAATTTCCGCATTCATCTTACAAAAAATTAAAAAAGATGCTGAAACCTTTTTAGGCGAACCTATTGAAAAAGCTGTAATTACCGTACCTGCATACTTTGACGATAACCAAAGAACCGCAACTAAAGACGCAGGTACCATTGCTGGACTTGACGTTGTAAGACTTGTAAACGAACCAACCGCAGCAAGTTTAGCTTACGGTCTTGATAAAGCTGAAGAAGACGACATGAACATCATGGTTTACGATTTAGGTGGAGGTACCTTAGACGTAACTATTATGGAATTCGGTGGAGGAGTATTTGAAGTAAGATCCACCAGCGGAGACACCCAACTCGGTGGTACCGATATGGATAATGTATTAATCAAATACCTGGCTGATGAATTCAAAGCACAGGAAGGTATTGACTTAATGGATAATGATCAAGCAGTACAAAGGTTAAGAGAAGCTGCTGAAAAAGCAAAAATCGAATTATCCACCACTACAACCACTGAAGTAAACTTACCATTCATTGCAATGGGAACTGATGGAACCCCTAAAAACTTAATCATTTCACTCACCAGAGCAAAATTAGAAGAATTAGTTGACCACATTGTTGAAAAATCAGGTAAACCAATGCAACAAGCATTAGATGATGCTAAAATGAGCAAATCTGAAATTGATAAAATCATCTTAGTTGGTGGACCTACCAGAATGCCAATTGTGCAAAAATATGTAGAAAAATTCATAGGAAAACCAGTAGAACGTGGTATTGATCCAATGGAATGTGTATCCATGGGTGCTGCTATTCAAGGAGGAGTATTAGCCGGTGAAATTAAAGACATCGTTCTTTTAGATGTAACTCCATTATCTTTA
>NZ_OMWA01000007.1 GCF_900314615.1 uncultured Methanobrevibacter sp.
CCAACAAGGTCGCTGTCTCTGACGATATACTCGGTACCGCCGTATTCGCTTGGACGTTCGACAATCTGATAATGTTCATGTTCACTATATTCTAATTTTCCAGTTTCTTTGTTTTCATCTATTAATTGTAAATCTGTTGCAACGCACATTGCATCAATAACAGATTCAGCAACAATGTCTTCGTCAGGACAATCCTCATGATTATATGGTTTTCTTGGACTCCACCAGCAAGGATTTATATTATCTAATATTTTGGTGTTTCTGTCGAAGCATTCAAGGTAGTCTATTAGTTCTCCAACTGTTTCAATTTTATCTTCCATTATTATACCTCCTTGGATATACGGCAATCTTTTTTACTGAATCTATAATGAACATGACGGAACATAGAAGTTCCTATCCAGTCATTTTTTAATGTTGGCATGTAATAGCCAAATTTATCGCAGAATTCCATTATTAATTTTGGTGGGATTGGATGTTCATATCTGCCTCTGACTTTTACAACATCTTGATCCACATCAAATTCTATCATATCTGCATGACCATTGAAGAATTCTTTTATTTTTTCCTCATATCTTTTGACATCTTTTTCATATCTTTCTTTAGCAGCATACAATTGATAGTGCCAGTTTTGATATTTGGTTGTTTCTTCATTGGCTTCTAATACTCTGAATTCTCTTAATAATGTTGCAATATCTTTACCGAACATTTCCGCCATTATCTCTTTATCAAAAGCATCAGGTATTTTCAAGATAGTTACGCGAACATAAGCATGCATTAATTGATTACTTATTTCAACTGCGTAATAGTCATCTGGTTCACCATCATTTGCTAGTCTTCCGAGATACATGCTATATAGGAATGCTATGAATGATTTGTCATCTGTTACTTCACTTAATTTCATTTAGATTCCTCCAATGGAATTGCAATTAAGGTTTTTTTAAAACCATTTTCTTTTAAGTGTTTAAATGCTTCTGATGGTTCTTTTATGCTTTGAGCGAAATCATCGAACATTACTCTTGTAAGGTAGGAACAAACACGTCCCATTATTTCTTCCACTTCTTTATCATCTTCTTTAAACATATGCTAATCTCCCCATTCTTGAAGTTCTTCTCCTTTATAATGGATTTCAAGTTCCGGATAAGCTTTTTTCAACTCTCTTAAATGTATAAGAGTCAGCATCTCGGCTTCATACTTATAAGATTTACTTAGATTAGTTAATTTCCATCCATAGAAATTGTCTATGATAAATTCACGAACAGTCATTAAACCTAAAAATATTACAACACTTGCTCCGATTATGCAGACTAATGCACCTATCCACATTAATACTTCAGAAATCATCATCCTCAACCTCGTCTGTTTCAGGAATTTCATCATTGTATTCAATCTTATTCAAGATTCTGACTTTCATATCATCTTCCACTAATTCCATTCCAAATGGTACAACCATAATATTTTCGAATTCTTTGCTGATTGCTTCTCCAAGTTGTTTGCTTATGTCCTCAATATCTTTGAAGATGTCTTTACCATCATTGCTTGGTAGTCTTAAGACTACTCCGCAAAGTACATCATAATAACTCATTCTCTAATCCTCCGGTATTGCAAATGGATAGTCTTTATGTCTTAACTCGAATTCTACAGATTTTGTTCCTGCGAAATAATTCTCAAGTGTACGTTTGTGCATTACTTGAAGATTGAAATCTTCACAGGCTTTATTAACAATATCCATATTCACTTTAGTTTCATGGAATCTGATGTAAACCATCTTTTTATCTTTAAAATACAGGCCAATTGTGAATTGCCCCATGTTTTCGTGTTCTTCTTCCCATTCGTCTAATTTATCACTAAAACTTGTCCATGCGTTAGTGTACGCTCTTTTTGCTTTGCCTATTTCTATTAAATAATCAGTCATAATTTTCACCGCTTCTTCTCTTTAAAAATGCTTCCAATTGGAGCATAACATTCAACATATGCAGGTAGACAATCTTCCACAAATTCACCCCAATTAGTGCATTCCATTTCTTCAGGGTAATACCAGTCACAATCTTTATGTTGTTTATCTGGTAAACAATGAAGATCATCTGCATCTATTTTCATAATCCCACAACTTTTTTAGCTTGCTCCAAATCTCCTTTGTAAATATGCAACGAACTTGAATTATAGGAAATCCCTTTAAAAGATAATAAAGGATACTCATCTCTTAATACATCAACTAATTTTAAACCTAAATAATTCAAAAATAGCATGTTACTTGGGAATGCTCCGTAACAATCGTTTGATCTGAAAAAACAATGAATGATTAATTCATTGTTTCTGATTGTTGCTTGAATAATTTGGAGACAAGGAATATCATTCATATCACAATCTCTTGTTGCTGAATAAATATTTGCTACTGCACGATTACTTCCAGAACTTCCACAGAATCTTTGACTTAATCTGTTTATCATTAATTCAAATTGATTTACCATAAAATCAGAATCTCTATCTGTCATGTTGAAGATACGATTTGGGTAAGTGTAAGTGAATTTATCTTCACCTGTTTCAAAATTTTTATTAGCTCTTATGCTAACATCATCAATTGAAGTTACATAATCATATAATGCAATGTCTTTCACAGGATACCCATCTATATTGAATACTCCTTGTTTTAACATGTCAAGGAACATTTCTGTTGTAATATTTTGTGCTCCGAATTGATTTAATACGTTAGGAATAAAACAATGATTGATTAATGATTCTTTGAGTATATCTCCATCATCTTTTTCATGTGTTTCCCCATTTTCTAAAATATCTTTTAGGAATGTTTTCCAGATAGTTTCAAGACTCATCTTCCAACCTCTTTTAATGTTAATGTTCGACCACCTATTAAACCGAGAATTAAAAACATTAGCCACATGGCCATTGCTGTGAAACCATTATTAGTAATGTTCCAATCAATGGAATAGGATAATATTGTTGTAATTACCCAGAATATGAATATTCCAAGGTATAGTTTGTCATAATCATTCATGATTTCACCTCACAAAATCTATGTTCATTTTTACCAGGTATTCTTTTAACACCTACTTTTTCACATATATTGTTCACTTGGTTTTGTTTCCAACCAGTACGGATTAATTCATCACGGACTAATTGTGCATCTTTTAATGTGGAGTATATTCCATAATAATAAGTTGACCTGTGTCTTTTCTTTTTAATGTAATAGTTTGCTCCTCTTTTTTCAATGTATTTCCATTTAGGGTCGCATCTTATTTCATCAGGATATTCCTTATCAAATAAAGTTTTGAGATTAGTTTCATGCTTTATTAAGCATTCCTCTAATCCCATACCATTTCTTAAATCTTCAGTTATTCCTAATGGAATCATGGCTCCCTCTCCCAATCACTACAATACTCATCTTGATTTGTTTCTTGCTGATGATGGTTACACCAAGTAATGCTGGAACCATCAGACTTCACTTGTGGAGATATATAGTCACATGATCCGCAGCAAGGAACTTCTGCTCTTTTAGCTTCTAATTCAATGCGATATTTTGTGACATGGATTTCATGATAATAACAATCCTTATGTTTATCACAGAATTCCCATGCCAATTCTTCATTGGTTACAAAGGCCACATGCTCATCTCGGTGGTCTAATTTGCGTTCGATTTCAAATACAACAGAGTGTTTAATGTTATATAATCGTCTGTTTAATTCACGAATTTTCTTATTTTTATCATTCAAAATTCTACTTAAGTCATTAGCCACCGCTTCTGCAGGACAGTAATATGTCCTGTCATGTTCTTCATCTACGATGATGTAGTGGTGGTTGTTTTCCAGTTCTGCATAGTATTCTCCAGTACTCATTTCATTTCACCACCTAAATCATTTAATTCAGTTCGGGTTTTTCCTTTAAGTCCAGGAATCAAACTTATAACCTCTTCACCTAAAGAAGTGATTTGATATAATCTGCCTTTGTGTGCTTCTTCATTAATACAAACCACAAGTTGTTTATCTTTCAATTCTCTTAAAGTTGTACTAATATGATTTCCACGTACATTGCAATGTTTAGCAATGTATTTTGGAGTCATATTCTCATTATTATGTAAGACAGTTAATGCTCGTTCACGATAACTTGATGTGATAACATATGCTGCCAAACCTAATTTTTCCTCTTTGCTTATCATACTTTATGCCTCAATTGGTTGGTCTAACCAACAATAATCATATTCATCAAATTCCACAATCCGGTTTATATCCCAGTTGCAAGCAAGACAAATGTCTCGCTCGTGTTCTGCTTCTTTAAAATCTTTAAAGAAACCAAAATACTCTCTTTTACCATTTATTATTTTCGCAACAAAATATCCTCCCTTGGCTTTTATGATGTATTGTCTTCCTCTGAAGCTTGGATTCACATTCCAATGTTTCCCAATATAATAGGCTCTCCATAGTTCAGCTTCTTCTAAACTATGGAAAGTACCCCAATAAGTTAATACTTTATCAATTCTTTTTCGTATCTCAAAACACCCATTCTTTTTAGGATAAATGTAATTAGGCATTTTTACAAATGTTTGAGTTGATTTTTGATAAATATATCTTACCATTCAATCCCCTCGCATGTTACTGTAATTATTGGTATTTCAACACCGTCTTCCATGAGCTTTCTACGTGTTGGTCTTGGCAGTTTTTCTGGCATTAAGTCCGCTACATTAACATAAACATCAGGATTCATAATCAACCTCACTTTTTTTCTCTGAAGTGGAATTTCCAAACATGTTTCACATTATATTCAATAAGAGCAACTTCTTCACCAGTTATTGGAGTTAATACTTCCTGATGGGTTATTCTGATACATTTAACTTGGAATGTTTCTTCAAAGTCACGTAAATGTTTTTCAAATGCCATTGTGGTTGTGATTGTGAAGTGATCCATTGTTAATGTGTCGATTAAGTCAATTGGTTGCATTAACATTAATCCTTCATGCTCTCTGAACCAGTCTTCTACTGCTGTTTTAAATGCTAAGTCTTTGCTTAGCAAGTCACTTTTCGCTTCTAAATATTCACTATATAAACTCATAATTTCACCTTTCATTCCACATCCAACAACAGCCTACTTTTTCTATTAAATCATCTCTCAGTACACATGTATTCTTGTCATAGCAATGTTTACAATTGAGACATGATTTTGAGTCATTATTCTTTTTCATTATTAACACCTGGAGTAATTCTTGAACCAAGGTAAATTCCATTATCCAGTTCAAACCATTCATCAGATTCACTTGCAAGGATGCTTTTAATAAAATTAGGACGGGTATTTCCCTCATATTTCACTTGAATATATTTTCCTTCAATCTGATTGAATCCTCTGATTTCCAATAATTCCAATAGCATTGGGATTTTAATTGGATTCAATTCAACAGTACATTCTGATTTAGTGCTTAATTCCAATTCCATTTTAAGTTTAAAATCTTTACCATCTGCTAAATCAGGCTCAAAAAAGCCAAGCAAACAACTGGTTATTCTTGCATTGCATATTGTGCTCATTGTTTCATCTCCAATTGTAATACGTACTTCTCAAAACTAATACGATTATCTAATAACTCTAAATCCTTACGGATAAGCGCAGTATTCTGTTTAGCTAATTCATAATCATCAGTTAAATCCTTATAGGTTTCATCGATGTGTGCTTGAATCTGCTTTTCAGTTGGAGCTTTAGATAACTCATATTCCTCTTTAACATTATTCGGATGTAATTTAACATCATTACTTTTATGCAAGAGTTCTAATTTCAATGATGTTTCACTATTCACCGCATCTTTTAACTCTTTAATTTTAGCTTCTTTCTCATCTAATAACTTTAAATAATCTCTAAATTTATCTACGTTAGACATCTTATATCACTCCACAAAGATGTAAACTATTCACAATTGCAATTATGAACATTATAACTGTAACACACATGAAAACAGTTAAAATAGAATCCCCATATTTATAATGGAAAGAATCTTCAAATTTCATTTCCATTATTTCCAAACAAATTGCAACTTTCTCATATAATGTTTTCTCCTGGTCTTTTGTGATGATCTCACGATATTCATCTGCTGCATCACTACCCAGATAGACCACTAATTCAGATGGTGCATTTTCCAAGTATTTTTTAGCATCACGTGCAAATACCATGAAACTTTTACAACCAAGACCACCATCCCATCCTAAAGACGCAAGAGTATTGGAAAGCTTATCTTGTTCTGGAGATAATAAAATTACACTTTCCTCTTTTTTAGAGGATGGATTGTAACTAATTATCCCATAGATTCCAGTATTGAATTTAACAAGTTTGAATGCAAGGTTGTCATTCATTTCCTGTAATTCAATTATCTCATACTCATTTGCATCGTATTCAATTTTCATAGTCATATGGATCAACTCCTTCAACATGATATTTTGGGAAATCTTTCAGTTCAACAAAACCATAATCGTTGATTAACACTTTTTTGATGTCAAGCATTAAGGCCATGCTAATGCTGTATTCCCAGATGCTTTTAACACCATTAAATGTGTCCATTATCTCATGATTTTTACTAGTATAGTTGATTAGTTTGTTTCTGATAGTGTTGCAGATGTTTTCAAATTCTATTTCAGGGTAGTATTTTTCATGAGCAAGTAGTATTCTTTGGTTTTCATGAATGTCTCCTTCCCATAAGCAATATACATGCATTTATTCCACCTCGATGGCTTCTAAAAAATAATCTTCAAACAGATAAGTATTGTATCTTAACAGATTCTCAAAAGCTGAATCTAAAATATAAGTGACACAGTAATCTGTTTTGCTCCGTATACCTCTACCATAGGATTGCATGAGTGGTATGATAGTATGGAAATTGTACCATTCCTTATCTATATCACATCTTGCTTTGACTTCATCTTTGTATACTGGACGTGGTACTTTAAAAATGAGTTGGGCTGTGCAGAGGTCTCCTTTGAAATCAACTCCTTCTTTAATGGATGGGCTGATTAGGATATTGAAGTCATCTGAAGATTTGAACAATCCAATATTCTCATTCCTGCTTTCACCATAAGCAGGGATTACATCAAAGTTCATGTAACTTAATTCATTGCATAACCAATCTGTCTGTTCAATAGAGCTGGTGTGAATTAGGATTTTTTCATCCTGGTGTTGTTGTAAGATTTCACTAACTCCATTCAAGACTTTATCATTCATCCATGCTGGGATGTATTTGCCGTTGACTCTTTGATTATATTTGCTGTTGAAATTGCCAAGGTAATGTTTGTATATTGGCCTGTTTTCAACAGGATATGGTGATTTTTCATAGATGTAACAAGTTTCTGTTGGGCTAATTCCAACCCATCTGCAGAATGATTCGTGGTTAGGTAATGTTCCTGTGAAGAATAATCTGAACTCTCCTAAATCTAATAATCTTTGAGTATATTCTTTACCGTATAATGGTTTGAATTGAATATTATTGCGTTTACTGTCAAACCAATCGTCATGTTTTGGGAGTTTAATAAACCATTCACCAGAACTTAAGTTGGTGATTTTATGTTGGATTTTCAGTATTTTTTGTTCATATTCAGATTCAATTGCTTTGATGATGTTGTCATCTGCACGGCCTTGTAAGTTACCCACTTCTTTAGCTTTCTTTTCATTGAGTTTTGTGATTATGTCTTCATGTATTTTAATCCAGTAATCAATTGATTGTAAATCATCGCTTTCCGCATCGAAAACATAGATGTCATAGTTATCGTATATTTCATCTGGATTTAATGAGAATTGGATGATTCCTGTCATGATGTTTTCGAAGTTGTGGCATTCATCGAATATTATGATGTCTCTTTTTTTGAATCTTGGAATTACATGACTATTGAAGTATAAGCTGTGGTAGTTTGCGTTTACATAATTATTGTTTTGTGCGTTGAGGAGTGCTAATTTGTATGGGC
This sequence comes from uncultured Methanobrevibacter sp., assembly GCF_900314615.1. Classification (NCBI taxonomy): domain Archaea; kingdom Methanobacteriati; phylum Methanobacteriota; class Methanobacteria; order Methanobacteriales; family Methanobacteriaceae; genus Methanobrevibacter; species uncultured Methanobrevibacter sp. The sequence goes on from NZ_OMWA01000007.1 coordinate 7,940, forward strand.
AGTCGCTGCATTTCCAGATCATCATTTCTTCTATGATGTTATCGTATTCTTCTTCGGATATGTTGTCATGAAAGATGAATGATCTTCCATGTTCTCCGTTGAGTAATGCTTTTTTATCTGCAATTGTCCCATTTTTATTTACTTCTTCAACATAACAATTATCACATGAACGGTTAAAGAAACATTGGTAATGTTTTTTTCCTTTCAATTCCACAAGCATTTCTTTAAAATCTTGCATGTATTGTGTTTGAAGGTTGATTGTTTTGGTGCAAATATATGCCGAATAGAATAGATTTGCTATTGTAGTTGCAATTACACTTTTACCAATTCCAGTTCCAGCATTAACAATTATGTTTTTGTAACCGCTGCGAAATGCTGCATCTATTTTTTGCAGTATTCGTATTTGCTCAGGATATGGTGGATATGGTAATGTCCAGAATTCAGCATAGTTATTTTCAAACCAATCCATGTCATCTGCCATGTTTAGTAACCTCCTTTACAAGTCATACATTTTTACCATATCTTCAATTGTAATCTCTTCAGGAGGATGTAACACTTTAATCCCCTGACTTTCAAATTGGGAATCAAAACGAGAGTCTAATGTGAAAATATAATATTGATTATTCACATTATTCATGAATTTTTTATAAGAGTTTATTTGTCTTAAAACAGCTCCAAAACTTTCAATTTTTGGTTTTACTTCAATTACATGACTTATAAAAATATCTTTATAATCCACAAACTCACATTCATATCTTCCAGTAATTTTTAAGTCAGCATATCCTGCAATAAATGTAGGAGATGACATAATTGGTACCTCAGACAAAACTCTGGTCTCTGCTAAAGAATATTTTCTCTCCCATGACTTTACGACATTATCAAAACTCAAGTATTGAGAGTAATTATCTTTATCCATTAACCATAGTACCATTGCATCATGCTTTGGAGTTTTCAATTGTTTATCATCCAAATCCCATAACTTCTCAGTTGTTTTAAAACGATTCTTTTGTCCAGTCATTTAATAACCTCCTTTGTTTGTTTTTAAATCTTTTAACTCTGCGTAATGTTTTCGAATACTCCTGCGAAGAACACTTCTTTTGATTCTATTTGCTTTTGGTGTGAAATTCAAATAGAAGTCATCATATTCTCGTTCAGGATTTTCTCTTTTCAATTCTAAAGCATCTTCATAAATTTCTTTCAATTGTTTTTCCTCTGCTTTCTCAGATTGAATTTTTCCACGTAATCTTTGGAATTCTTTATCTAATATGCAATGCTGTGGATGAGTGCATAACTCATGACCAACTCCAGGACAATAGTAACAAGTGAATTCATCAACAGTTTTGTTCTGAATTCTATCCCACTTCTGCTGGGATATTTCCTTGTTGATTTTTTTGTAGTCAATCATGATCTTCACCAAAATATCCTAATTTTTTTCATTGCCATTTCATTGCCAAAAAAATTTGGCAATAAAGAACTCTTTTCATATTGCCCAGTTTCGCAAAATAAGTCAAGAGAAACCTTGTTTAAAAATCATTGATTTTTCATTGCCAAAATGGATTTTTCATTGCCAAATCTGAAACAAGACTTCACACAAACCTACAAGCCAAACCAGACCTTCTCAATGCTTATTCAAATTTTGATTGCCACATTGCCAAAAATATGTACACGAAGAATTAAAGTTAATTGTAATTTCACATACCTTGAAAAATCAATGACAATTTGGCAATGAAAAAAATGTCAAAAATTGAATAAGCAATTATCATCCTCCTTTAACATAATAAACCAATTTCCATGCTTTTTGTTATTGCCATTTTTAATTGGCAATGAAAAATGGGTTTTGGCAAAGTGGCAATGAAACAAAAAGACCATGAAAACAATACCCAAATTCAATAAAATCACCTCGTTTATTGCCACTGCTAAAACTAACCATTATCAAAATCCAACCAAAAAGGTTTCATAACATCATCACTCTGATTCAAAATACTGCAATCCTCATCATGAATAACATCATTTAAAAGAATATACTCAACAATATCATCAGGGTATTCAAACTCTAAACGACGCTTACTGTTTTCAGTTAACACCAACATCTCATTCTGATGAATCTCATCAACATTCTCAACCAGAGCATACATATTACTCTTCCCATGTTTACCAACAACTTTCAAAAAACCTTCCTGATTCAACTCCGTGAAGTACCGGTATAATGATCTCTTCGCAATACTCACATTACCCTCTTCAATATAATCATTAATAGTGAAACCAAAATCCTCACCAGAATCATATTTGAATGTGGAATCCGCCTGATAAATCCAGTTATCACTATTTTCAACAATATCATCAAGTAATTCAGCAGCTTTTTTAGATAAATTCCTTGTAATACTTGCCATATATGGTCTGAGTAAAGTAACAAAGTATTGTAAATCTTCAGGATTAGTGAAGATGACTTTTTCACCATTAATATTATGCACTTCGCGATTAGCACTATTAAAAGCAGTAATCACTTTCAATATTCCATTGTACTTGTCATAATCTCTTTTGTAATATTCAGATGCACCGATTAAATTTAGGATAGCGTCAGAATAAGGATTGACAATGTTAATGTCGCTGAATTTATATCTTAAACCAAGAACCATTTTCTGAATTTCTGTTTTAAAAGAAAGCATAGATTGATATATTTGTTCTGTTTTACCGCCTTTCAATTCCAAATAGGATTTACGAGCATTGAATACTGCTCGATTATTTGTTCTAGGTGTGAAAATAAAACTACGGGATAGTTCCTGTGAATCAAAACTATAATTTGGAACAGTAGTATATGTTAGACAAGGGAAACCTTTCAGGATTAGATCAACAACTTGGAATTCCCCATCGACTTTAATAGTAATTGGCCTTGCAAGGTAACCATCAGTCTGCAATTCTTTGAGAAGATTTTTTGTATCTTCAACTTCATCCTGGTCACTATTACCTCCAAGGTCACCATACACTACAATTTTCCCATCATAATATCGTTGATTTTCTTCAGCACGACGGAACATAGAAGCCATAGTAGGTTTCTTCTCATATCTTATGAACTCTTCAGGAATCATGGACAAGGCCACATTCTCAATATGAGTTTTACCGCTACTTCCATCACCCAAACCAATAACACTTATTGGATTTTTAAGGATAACTTGACTACAGTAACAAAGGAAAGTAATCATAATATTTGTTCTTTCTCCTGCAGTATACCAGTCAACTAATGATGCAGCATAAATCAAAGGTTTAACCTGATTGTTGAATAAATCCAAACCCTCCTCATATGATTGCTTGTTTTGAGCTAACTCTTCTTTTTCATTCTGTTTTTGAGCTTCGATTTCAACTTCAACGTACTCATCAACAAAACTATTCATCACAACCTTTAATTCATCGAATATTTGAGTAACACCCAATTTATTCAATGTATTTTGAGGATTGAGATGTTTTTTGATTTCAACACCTACGGTTGACCTTTCAGTAATACTGAGAGGAGCATCTCCTTTCAATTCATTAATCAACTTCTTTTCATCATTGAAAAAGTAATACTTGCAGCCTTTCTTAAAAGGAACTGGTTTGATGGTGAAACCATCTTCCAGTTTAATCCCATAGTCAAGACTCCACAACATTTCTGTTTCAGGTGCAGCTTCTAATCCCATACGCTATTTTCACCTCCTGGTCCAGTCAATAAAATAAACAAATAAACCACCAAGAAGAGGTTATTTATTCAATCTTGGTGATTTTGAAAGTAGGATAATCGCTGTTATCGACTTCTACTTGTTCAATAGTGACTCTTTTACCATCAATGAAATCTGCAACATTTTTCAAATTGATTTTTTTGAAGATGTTGATTTCATCACCAGTTTTTGGATCAATAAGTGACTTTGGGTCAATGATGTTCATGATTCCAGTTAACCAGTTCCAGAGGTTTCTGTGGAAGTCAAATCTTTCAGTTGGTTTTTGAACACGGGTTGCAATACCATTGTCTTTGAATTTAGGACAGTTAAGGTAAATGTCTAAGTATTCTCCAACTTCTGGTTCTTCATCTTCATCGAGTAATGGGTTTTCATGTTCGTCGATTAATCTGAACCTGATTTGTGAGTATTTTTTGACTTCGTCATCTCTTTCCACTATAGGGAATAATTCAACACTTGCTTCACCGCTGAAAGCTTGACCTGCTACCATGTCAGATAAGTAGTATCTTTTGTAGTCTTCTAAGTCGTTTTCTTCTGTTCCAGTTTCCATTCCAAATAATTTGTTTAAATCAGTTTTTGCCATTTATAATTCCTCCATTTATATCTCATTTATCAATTTAAAAAATAACTCTCTTGACAATCCATATAATGCAAATTCGCCATCTTTACTATTCCTATTTTTGAAATTAGTTTCAAATTGTGCAGGAGTTTGTGAAACATTATCGAGTATTATAATTGTATTATAGATTTCCTCAATTTTTTCTTCTTCAAAACTTCCTAAGCTTGTAGTGCTTTTATTTGGCCTTGTAAATATGGCTCGGTATTTCTCGGATTTATTATTTTTTTTAATCTCAAAACTTCCGTTTCTAAGCATATATGGTCCGTATATGTCACCAGTTTTATCTTGTCTTGATGGTTCCAATGTCATTGTTAATCAATCCTTAAATAATTTTTTTAAAAGTTCATTTCTTGTCTCAGTTAATTTTTCATTCATCAAATCCATGTCCATAACCATTATAGAGCAGATAGAATCTAAATCTAAACATTTAGTGGTTAAATGTTCATCAGATTCAATTAGAATATCTCCACCTTGATTGGTTATTCTGTCTTGATTATTGCATGGAACGTTAGTACCACTAACTAATTCGAAAACCATTATCTGATTTTCGTTTGTTAAGGTATTGTGCATTTTTTCAATGTTTTCATAGTCCATTTTACTTTCACATCCGCATAAAAAATTTAAAATAAAAAGGTTGGAAATTATTGATAGCTAGGCATTTCCTCCGCAGGAGTAGGTTCAAAACCAGCTAACTTCATAATCCAAGACAAAGCCATACGATACACTTTTCCTAATGCACGTGTCTGAGCCATTGAATATACATCAGGCTCATTTTTCTGGAATCCTGCACTAGTTGCTATTGCTTCCGCAGTCGCAAGTAAAGTTCCACTAACCAATTTACCATTTTCAATAATAGCATTTTGATAAAGGCTAACTCTTGCTTTGTATCCGTATTTTGCTTTGGTTTGAAAGGGTACCACACATTCTGTGATTGGAGTTATACCTAACATTGTTCCAAGAGTGTTCCATCCTTCAACAGTAACATAACCTTTTTCTTTATTAGATTTGTTTAATCCATAGAGTACAAGGTCTTGTTTTTCAAGGACGTTTGAGAGAATATTTGCAACATGGGTTGCTACTTCAATTTTAACATCCATTCCATAGTTTGGATTTAAAATATCCGCTTCTCTAATTGTTGGAACTGAAGAACTTTCTTCAACTGTTGCTGGTAGAACTACATTTGGTTCCGCTTTTTTAATTGGTTCTTCAATAAATTCTGCTTTAGCTCTTTTTGGAGCATCGTTTAATTCTATAATTTCTTCTTCTTTTTCTATTTCTCCCATTTCTTCCAAGGTTTCTTGAATAGTGGGATTTTGAGTTGGTTCTAAACCCATTCTAAAATTCCTCCATATAAATTTCTTCTTCACGTATCAACGGAGTTTCAGACTCCATTATACGATAACAATAAAATTCCAGTACAACATCTTCAGGGATAGTTTCCGCATTTTCAGGTAATCTACCCCCTGTTAAATGTACAATGAATAGAATATCTCCTGGTCTTAAAGTGAAAGGACTTGGATTATATGCAATTCCTAATATTTTAGCCAGACTTTTATTTTTCATATGAGAAAATGCATCCTCGCTTAAAAATTGGAACTCATCTTCAGTTAACTGATGACATTTCATATCCCAGTCCTTAAATGGAAACATATTCGGAGAATCGGAATTACTGATAAATTTCATTTATTTTCCTCCTAAAATCTTGTTCATTACTTCTTTGTCCATACCTTCGAGATTAGCAGTTTTTTCTGCTAATCTTTCATCGAAGGTTTTTCCATCGTTGGGATTGTTTTCATCCCAACATGATTCGATTAAAATTGTCATGTCTTCACATGATTGCTTAAAATTCTTCATTATTACACTCCTATAAGATATCCTTCAATACTGGTCCATGAATGGATTCCATTATCTGTTGGATATGATTGTTCATAGATCACTTGGGTAATTGGTAGATTGTTGTCATCTACTGCTTCTTCGATAGCATCATGACAGTTTCCTAATGTGAATTCATCAAGAGAGATTCCTTGTCTTTCAATGAATTTGCAAGTGGAATATGCATCGAATAATGAATCATGAGTGTTAACGTCTTCAAGGCAGATTGTTTTCATAGCTATCTACTTCCCAAATACTCTTATTCTTCTTTTCACAGAATCAATGCAATTATGAAAACCAATGATTTTATGGTCCACTACAGGCCTAATACTTCGAGTGTAGGTGTAGTCTTGATTCTTGGCCATGTAATGATACTTTGCATAGTTATCATAATGTTGAAATTTTTCAATGAGCAACTCATAGTATTTGACAGATTCATAGTCATCTGGATTATCTTGTTTTAATTGGTTGATTTCCATTTGGACTTCTTCTTCTTTGATTTTCCAGAACATTGCTTGCATTTCACAGTAGGTTTTCTTAAGTTCGCCTGCTGTGTTAGCTAATTCTTCATCATCATCAGATTCGATAAGTGATTGAATGTTCCTTTTTAATTGAAGATATCGTTCAGTTAACTCTTCATGCTCTTGTTTGTATTCATCAAGGTCAGTGATGATGAATGGTTTGAAATCTTCCATAAACAGCACCTCTCTCAAAATTAACATCCATTTGCAATGAAGTTTCGCATTCCTCCACTTTCTACAGCAGCATGACCTGTGACTGCGAAGATTAATGCTCCGCTGATTAAGATGCTGAATCCGATTGCAAGGAGTATTGCAGCTGGGTGTAGTAACACCCAACTTTCAAAATTCATTAATGGAGAAACTTGATCTTCTACTTTGCCGAGTCTTGCAGGAGTTTTGTTCATGCTTCCACCTCTTCGTTACTGTAGTCCATCATGATTAAATGGCCTTTTTGAGATTTGCATAAGGCGAAGTCTCCGGCTTGTGCTCTGTTGCAGAATTCGTATTGTTTTTGAGCAGGTTCAATTCCACGATTGGTTTTAACAAAAACATGGGTACTGTCTGTTTCTGCTCTGAGGATTGGAAGCCATTTCATTATGCTTCCTCCTCAAAGTAACAGTCAAAAGAACGTAATAGTTGTTCTTCTGCTTTGTCAGCTGCTTCTTCGGCTTTCATGAAATCATCTTCTTCAAGGGGTTCCATGGTGTAGCCGAGGAAGTGTATGTTTTCGTCGAATAGTTTTGTGACTTTCATGCCTCCGATTTCTGCGAGTGCAGCGATGAATACTTCTGTATCTGCGATTGCATTATTAGGTTTTTCAGCTACGCATAATCTTTCGAATCCTGCATGTGAGTCTTCAATATCAATTGGTGCTTTGCTTGTTTTCCTTGCTTCTTGGATAGCTTCTGGAATTTCGTATGCTGCGCCTATAGTATTGTTGTCAGAATCTATGACGTGGAATTTACTGTCATCTTTGAATTCTAAAAAGAGTTTGTTTGGTGCTTGCATTGTTTAAGCACCTCCGAGTAAGGATTTGGCTAATAGATGGCCTGCTTCTTCTTGAGCTTCTGGGGATAAATCCCATAGGGTTACGTTTTGTAACTTTTCAGTTAAAGCAGCATTTTTAGCTTTGATTTGAGTGTTCTCGTGTTTTAGTTCTTCAAAAATAGGTTTGCATTCTTCGTACTTGATTGCTTTGTCAAGTAGTTCGAATACTCTTTCTTTGTCTCCGATGGCTACGCCATCGATGTATAATTTCTGATTTCTAATTTCCATGCTTTCACATCCGCATTTTTTGAAGTAATTTTTCATGTTCGCCAAAACATGAGTAATTGCTTCTTGTTTTAATATTGGACTTATTAGTATATAAACTTATTCATATATTCTAATATACTAATATTCTCATAAACTATTATATAATTATATGAATAACTATAAATAGTTTAAATTACAAAAATAACATTATAAAATTATTAAAAATAAGAATGGGGGATTTTTCAATATGGAAACTGATAAAATAACATTTATTACTGATGCAGAGTTAAAGAAAAAACTCAAGATAATTGCAGCCAAAAATGACACAACTATCACAAACATCTTGAATGATTTCATCAGATCATATGTTAGTGAAAACGAGTAATCTTGAAACACATTAAATTTTTTCAAAAACAACTACCTAAAAATCATTTAAAAGCCAAGCTAACACATTATAACTTCGCATTCTGTCTGCGACTATTTCAATAAAATTTAAATAGCATTTAAGATAAATATATCTAATGGTTATAAGAATACTTTCACATCCGCGTGACTTATTTTTAATAACCAGTGTTTAAGGGCTTGCGATGTGCGCCAACACAATGACCAAGTCCTCAAAACACAAATGTTACAATTATAATATCTATTTTTTCAAATATTTATAATCTTGTTTTACAATATATTTTGGGGCAATTATATTGTAGATTTTCACCACCAGGTTAGGTGATCTAAAAAAATAATTTTTTTTAATTGAGTACTGTTTTTGATGGTTGATTATAGTTTAGTAATTGAACTATTTAAATGTATTGTTTTAGTTTTATTAAGTTTTGTTTAATATTTTTTAATATTTTTATTAGTTTGTTTATCGATTTTTGCAAAAACACATGGGTCAAACATCCAAAAAAACAAATAAAAAATAGTGAAACGTACAAAAAAAAATAACACAAAAAATAGCCGAAAAAAAATAAAAAAAATAAAAATATGGAAACACTTATTCCATATCCAAATACTGATTTAAAACATTAAGAACACGTTCCTTATGAGTATACAAATCAGAAACATCTTCAATATCTACCTTCTCACCTTTCTTACCACCATTTGATGTGAGAGTGATTTCATCATAGAATTCAACTCTAAGATGATCCGGATTATTGAAGTGTAGACGTACAATAGGGAATCTTTGATTATCATCAAATAAAATATTGCAATAATGTTTTCTATCTCTCATTGCAACACGATTAACGTCCAAAATCTCTGAAGCAATAGACCTGACAATGAAATAAGCTTCTTTTTCGGAATCAGTAGTGATAATTCCTTCTTCATTAATTGACTCTTCAGCTTCCACCGCATTGTTATCTTCTTGCTGTGTTTCATTGCTTGCAACAGCATCAGATAAAGTTTTGTTTACTTTTTCATTAATGATTTCATTAACGGCCACAGAAATGATAGTACCGAATTTCTCTTTAACATTTTGAGTCAGTATACCATCATATACTTGTTTTGCAACAGCTTTAATGAATTCATCAGATGGTGCTTCGAATTCAGAGAGCAAAGTCTTTTTGATGAGGTTGCGGTATTTCAGATTGTCTGCACGTGAGACCACTTCATCCACATCAAAGTTCACTTTCTTGAATTTCTCCAATTCCTTGATGTCTTTCTTATTCAGACTTAGTAAGTTGATGTCCAGGAATGGTTTTTCATCCATTCTGTTGTTGTCATCTCCAGTTGTGAAGAATTTATATTCAACACCATTTGTGAGGATTCCAATTTGGATATCTGTTATGCTGAAATAACGATATAGTTGTGAGATGTTGTCTGTGTTCAGTTCATTTGCTGCGGATTTGCATTCAATGAAAACAATTGGTTCTCCTTCTTCAAGTATTGCGAAGTCAACCTTTTCGCCTTGTTTGGTTCCAACATCTGCAGTATATTCTGCTTTGACTTCTGCAGGGTTTGTAGTGTCATATCCCATCAGACGTAAGAATGGAGTAATCAAAGCAATTTTTGTTGTTTCCTCACTATCAATGTGTTCGATTTTTCTAGGTATTGTTTTTGTGAATTCTTTCAATTCATCTTCAAATGTCATGTGTGTCACTCCATACTATTTTTCTAGTATGTTAATATGTATATTGTTTGTGAATATAAATACTTAATAGAAATTTCTATCATTAATTCATGAATAAGTCTAGTTTAATAGAAAATTTCTATATTAAATATAAATTATTAAAGTTACACACATAATATCATCCACATCCATAAAGTGGATTATTAAAAAAATAGAAAATGATGATGTGAGAGCATGGGTTTATTCAGCAGAAACAAAAAAGAGAAAAAAATTAAGTGGTTTGTGAATAAAAAGGTTGGAAATTATCAATTAGAGGACAATTATATTAGATTATCAACAAAAATTCCAAAAATAGAGCATATTCTTTTTTATAAAGACATAATTGACATTAAAAAAGGAGCAAAATGTGTCAGGATTGCAAGTAAAAGTGAAAAATATACTATTTCTTCCCCGTCATCTGGTTGTGAAGAGGCTGTTGAAGAGTTATATGTTAAAATATTGGAAAAATTGAGCTAATTTCATATTATATGCTGCATGAAAAATATAGAGGAGTGATTAAATTTAGTTATAAGAGTGTACTTTATAGGAAATACCTCTATAATTTTCCCATGCAAACATATAATTCATAAAATGTTTAAACCAAGAGATGTAACCAGTAAAAAAAAGGAAAAAATATTAATTTCTTCAGAATATATGGAGTGATTAATGAAGATTTTTGAAAAAATTCACACATTTTTCAATATTTTTTCTTATTTACCAGTTACATTACCTATTTTGTACTACCGTTGACTTTTTTGTAACACTCTTATTTTGATGGTTCACCAATCTTTTCAAGGATACTTCTATGTGAAATTGGTCGACTATCTATATCTGATAATCTATCTTCAATACTTGATATTCTATCGTTCATTTCCTTGACTTCTGCTTCTTTCTGCTTATACTTGAACTCTAACTCTTGATATTCCGGACTCTTCAAATCAATATTATTGACTTTCATCTCAATAAGCAGACATTGGAAATGTTCAACATATTTCTTCAACAATATTGTTGGATCATCCAGGAAATATGCTGCACGAGTTGAAGATTTGGTCCTGCCCTGGAGTGCATCAATATCGGATTCACTCATACCAGATTTCTTAAGATGGTTGGAGTGAAACTTTCTCATCATGTGACTGCGGAACCTGTTGAATCCATCACTAGCTTTACCCATATCAAATTGGTCATTGCATCTGTAGAATGCAACTGGAAGATAGTTCTCTGCTTTGTTGAATAATTTATCCTCATCAGCTAAGTCAATTAACTTAACTTGGCCATCTTCTGTTGTTTGAATCCTATCAGTCAGCAAGTATTCAACAATCTTAGACACGGCTTCAGGGGTACAAAATGTATAATAATACTTGTTTGTTTTTTCCCTTTTAAGCTTGAATGTTGGAATAACATTCTCCATATCCTTTAAGACATGTAATGCTTCTACAATGTCATCTTTTTTATGGAATGGATATGTTGCTTTTTTGAATTGGCCTATGGTCATTTCAATTGTTTCTTTTCTTGCGCAACCTGAACTTGTCATGAAGACCAGGACTGCTTGGAACCATAATGGTGAAACATGCATGATTTTTGATATCTCTTCATGAGTTGGAAGTTCATCAAAAGTTGGGTCTCCTGGTTTGTTGAAGCTGCGGCTATTTGGTTTGGTAAGGTCTCCGATTTCAATTTCATAATATTTGTACACGGATTTTACTTCAACGAAATATTGTTGTGCGGTGTTTTTCCGGTATTTCTGTATTAGATGGGAACGGTAGTTTAATAGTCTTTTTTTGAGTTTTCTTCGTTTCCATATAATATTATTGTCTTCTTCTGTCTCTGCTTCTTCAATGAGTTCTTGCATTGTTTTTCCACAGAATTTAGAGTAATGGTTTATTGACCTGATGTATGACTCTTGGGTTTTTGGACTGTGTCCTTTGACAATGAAGAAATCTTGAAGAAATTCTTTATTGTTCATGTTCATAATTTCTATCTCTCATTTCTATTTTAATGTTGAGAGAGAGCATTTGAAAAGTATTATCATATTTCAGGTCATATGGTATATATATTCTACGAAATATGATAAATCATCAAAAGTTTATCATATTCATAGTAATATAGTATAAATAGTTATTCTTAATCAAATAACCAGTCAACAGAGAGATATCTTTCACCGTTATCCGGTAAAATTGCTATTATTCTTTTACCTTTGTTTTCTTCTTTTTTAGCCAAATCAAGTGCAGCCCATGTTGCAGCTCCTGATGAAATACCGGAAAAAATACCTTCCTCTTTTGCAAGTGCAAGCAAAGTATTTCCAGCATCCTCGTTTGCAACAGGAATAATCTCATCAATGACATCAGCATCATAAATTGACGGTACGAATCCTGCACCGATACCCTGGATTTTGTGAGGTCCTTTTTCACCTTTACCTAAAGTTTGAGAGTCTTTTGGTTCGACTGCTACGATTTTAACACCAGGAACTTCCTCTTTTAAAACTTTACCGATTCCGGTGATTGTTCCTCCTGTACCTACACCACCTATGACAATGTCCACTTTACCTTCAGTATCCCTTAAAATTTCCTGAGCAGTAGTTTCTGAGTGGATTTTTACATTAGCAGGGTTGTCGAACTGACCTAAAATAATGGATCCTTCAGTTTCTTCGTTGAGTTCATTTGCTTTTGCAATAGCTCCTCCCATTCCGTCTGCACCCGGTGTCAGTACCAGTTCAGCGCCTAAAACACTTAGGAATTTTCTTCTTTCAATGGACATGGTGTCAGGCATGGTCAATATTAATTTGTAACCTTTGGCCGCTGCAGCAAATGCAAGACCGATTCCTGTGTTTCCGCTTGTAGGCTCAATTATTGTTGCGCCAGGTTTTAAAAGACCTTTTTGCTCTGCATCTTCAATCATTGCAACAGCAACTCTGTCTTTTACACTTCCTGTCGGGTTGAATGATTCAATTTTTACGTCTACTTCTGCTTCCATATCTTTTGTTAAATTGTTTAATCTTACGATTGGAGTGTTACCGATAGCATCAGTGATACTGTCGAGCACTCCTCTTTTTAATTCAGGTATATTTGCCATATTTTTTTCTCCTATATTATTTAATTGTTTTTACTGGTATATTAAAAGGGTTATCTTAAGAGCTAATATAACATTCGTTATAATAACTATTGTTATATAACATTGTTTTTATTTATAAATGTTTTGGAAAAAATAGACTTAACCGATGAAATTATCAATTAATGAAATTACATCATTTTTCTTTTCAAAAAATATAATATGGCCTGCGCCATCAATAATCTCCAGACGTGAATCTGATAAGGCATCATGGACTATTTGTGATTCTGATGGAGGATTCAGTCCCTCATATTGACCTACCAGAAGAAGTGCCTGAATTTCAACCTTATCAATATCGCTCATCATATCATAATGTGCAAGAGAGGCATAGATGTTTTTTCTCTCTTCATTGGTCAGTTCCACTTTGCCTCGGTTTCCTCTGTAATATTCCTGAATCTGCTGGGGAGTAGTGTTTGGGGGATAGACTCTTCTTGCAATTAGCCTTCCCATTTCCTTTAAATCTATATCCGCATTGCCGTCATTTTCCTCAACAGCCTTTTCCATTAGAGATATTTCCCCTTTGCCTCTGACTCCTATCAGGACAATTTTAGAAAGAAGTTTAGGATAGAGTTCTGCGGTTTTTAAGGTAATGTATGAACCCATTGAAAGGCCAACTACAACAGGTTTATCAAGATTGAAATAATCAATCAATGCTGCGAGGTCTTTTGCATAATCATCCAAATCAAATTTTTCAGGCTTGTCACTTTCGCCGTGGCCCCTTACATCATATGAGATTACATGATAATTTTTTTCTAATAGTCAAATAGAGGATTCATGATTTCCTTACTTACAAAGATTCCGTGAATTAAAACCATGTCAGGGCCGGTTCCCTCTTCCTTTAATGCTACATCAATACCGTTTATGCTGATTTTATATTCCATATTAATACCATTAAAACTAGACGTTTTCACTGTAATAGTCACAGATTTCAGTGCACGGACAGATTTCACATTGAGGTCCTATCGGTTTGCAGATGTTCTGGCCAAACTGAACCATCAGGTCATTCAGCTTAATCCACAGCTCCTCAGGAGCGATTTTGCAAAGCTCAACTTCAGTCTCTTCAGGATCTTTTGTATCGACAAGACCCAAACGGTTTGAGATTCTGTGAACGTGAGTGTCTACAGGTATTGCCGGAAGCTCGAATGCAAACACCATAACGCAGTTGGCTGTTTTTCTTCCAACACCCGGAAGCTTTACAAGTTCATCAACAGTATCAGGGACTACGCCTCCGTACTGGTCGATTAGAATCTGTGAGACTTCCTGAATACGTGCCGCTTTTACATTATAGAAACCTGCTGGCCTGATTAACTCCTTTACATCATCAATTGGAGCTTCAACAACGGCATAGATATCGGGATATTTTTCAAACAGATTGTTGGTGGCCTGGTCTGTGTTTTCATCACGGGTCCTTTGGGATAAAATTGTCCTCACCAACACCTTATAAGGGTCATGGTCGAGAAATGTCCTTATTTCAAATGTATTTTCAAGCTGATTGATAAGTTCAATTACGCGTTCTTCTTTATTCATCTTTTAACTCCAGTTCAAATCCTAGTTCTGCCATAGCTTCGATAAAATTCGGGAATGATACGTCAAAGACATCTCCGTTTGTTATTTCAATGTCATGCTTAAGGCCTATTAATGAAAATGCCATTGCCAGCCTGTGGTCTCCATGAGAATCGACACGGCCTGATGTTACGCCACCTGTAATGCTCATTCCATCCTCGTGCTCTTCGATTTTACATCCCAGTTTTTCAAGTTCCCTGCAAGTTGTATCGATTCTGTCAGTTTCCTTGACTCTTGCATGGGCAACACCTCGTATATGGGTTGTACCTTCTGCCATAGCTGCAAGAACTGCAACTGTTATCAGCAAATCGGGAGCGTTTGACAGATTAACGTCAATAGCTTTCAAATCGCCGTTGGAGGCGATTTCAACATAATCTTCGCCCCGAATTACAGTAGCGCCCATATGCTGAAGAATGTCAAGGATGAATTTGTCGCCCTGCTTGGAATCTCTAAACAGATTCCTCACAACAGCTTTACCTCCGTTGATTGCTACCAATGCCAGAAGGTATGATGCTGAGGAATAATCCCCTTCAACCGTATAGTCGCATGCAATGTAATCCTGTTTTCTGACAATGAACTCATCAATCCTGCAGCTTTGATGGTCCTTGTCGCAGGATTCATGCTTAAGATAATATCCGCTTAGTGTTTTAACGCCGAATTTCCTCATTATATCCAGGGTCATATTGACATAAGGCTTTGATTTGAATTCAGGCAAAACATAAAGCTTAACACCTTTTTTTGACAATGGTGAGGATATTATGATTGATGAGATAAACTGTGAGCTGACATTTCCCATGATATTGGTTTCACCACCCACATATCCTGGTTTTATTAAAATAGGTGCCTTTTCATTGTCTTTTAAAGATTCTGTTTCGATTCCCAAAGGTCTTACGGCATCCATCAAAAGCCCCATCGGACGTGTCTGAAGCGAATCATCACCAGTCAGAACAACATCATTGTCAGAAAGTGCTGAAACGCTTGTCATCAGTCTCAATGTAGTACCGGAATTTGCCAGATCAATCGGAGAGTCTGAAGAATTGTGAAGATTACCCCCCGTACCAACAACTTCCAGATAATTTTCTTTTTTGTTTATTTCAGCCCCCAATGCTTTGCATACCCTGATTGAAGCTAATGTATCTTCCGAATATAACATGTCATAAAGTTTTGAAGTTCCTTTAGCAAGTGATGCTAGAATTACTGCCCTGTGAGAATAGCTTTTAGAGGGAGGCGCCTTGACAACCCCTCCAATTTCTGAAATATTTTTTACCCTAAGAATCATTATATCATCCGAAAAGAAAGTAAAGTTATCTAATTTTCCTATAATAAAGTTTATTTAAGATTATTAATTAATCTTTTGGAACATGATTAAAATCCTTTAAAAATTAGTATGATTGTTTAAAAATAAGTGAAGTAGAAATCCAATGTCTACAACATGTTTGCACATGTTGGAACAGATAGACATTGAATAATATAATCATTTAAATTTTAGAATTTAAGTACCCGAAGTGGACTTTAAACTCTTTGCGAGAGAGGAGTTAATTAAAACAAATGTTTAAAATTCCCTCACAGGTAATATTATTTTGTTCTGAATAATACCGCCCTCAATTGTTCAAGAGTTTGATTAGATATAATATTAAATTTAATGAAATATATGCTTTTTATTTACGATATTCTAAAATCAAAATTGTTTTTAATTTATAATATCTATTTTTAAAGAGTTATGTGAAATTTAATCAACTTATATCAATATTTGAATTACATTCAAATTTTATATTATTTAGTATATCACAAATCATTATTAGAAATATCTCCGTTGATCTCAATTTTTCTTTAATTACACAAACATTTATCGTTTCAACCCGTCCAAAATTAAATTTCAAAGTTTTTCCAATATTAGATTTAATAGACTTCACAAAAACTTAGATTAATCATATACCAACACTTTTAATTAGAAATGATAAATAGATACATATGAACGAAATGGACAAAATGCTTTCCGGCCTTGAATACTGCTATGACGACGAAGAGATATCAATGATGAAACTGCATGCAATTGAAAATGCAAACATATTCAATTCCCTTGCTGAAGACGACCTGGACAAACAGCATGAAGTATTGAGTGAAATTTTAGGTTCCGTTGGTGAAAAAGTATGGATTGCAAAGAGATTCTGCTTTGACTACGGCAAAAACATACACATCGGAAATAACTTCACAGGAAACTTCAACCTCACAATACTTGACATCAATGAAGTGCATATCGGCGATAACGTTATGATCGGACCGAACACTACAATTACAACTGTTGGTCATCCCCTGTCTCCTGAAAAAAGACGCAGACATTTGGGACAGGCAAGCGAAATTAAAATAGGCAATGACGTTTGGATAGGCGCCAACGTTACAGTACTTCCGGGAGTAAATATTGGAAACAATGTCGTTGTGGGTGCTGGTGCGGTTGTTACAAAAGACATTCCAGATAACAGCCTTGCAGTCGGAGTTCCGGCAAAAGTAATACGAGAAATTGAAAACGATTTAAAATAATATGGAAAGGAGATGAGACGCACCCGAGAGGGTTTTTATTGAAAAATAGAAAATTAACCCCTTAATCATCACCATTGTATAAACCCTATAAATAACAAAAAATAGTATTTTTATCTCATCTCCATATTCTATATTAGTCAAAAGTTATATAAATACTTTTAATAGCTCTAAAACAATATTTAAATCAGTTTAGAAAGTTTTAAAGAGATATTAATCTTGTTTTGAACTTGAAATTTTCATGAAAATTGTAAAATACGAATCAAAAAAAGCTATTAATACTTTAAAAAATACTATTAATATGAACAAAAAACAAATAAACTCAGCCGCTTTAATAATTAATCTGACAATTATTGTTTTAGAAGTGATTGGGTTTGCATTGGCTATTAATGAACTTGGAATTGACACTATAATATATTATACTGAAGACAGCAATTTCCTCATTTTAATAGCTTCAATTCTTTTTTCATATTACCTCATAAAGCAAAAAGAACCACCAAAATGGCTTTCAATACTTAAATACATTGCCACAGTAAGTGTAACAATAACATTTCTCGTTGTAATATTCATATTGTCATGGATGTCACATTTCAGCTTCATTGAACTTTTAACAGAGGGTTCAATGCTGTATCACCACACATTATGCCCAATTCTTGCAATATTATCATTTACAATGCTTGAAAAATACAGCTTCACAAAAAAAGATACGATAAGAGCCCTATACTTTACCGTCATCTATGCTGCAATAATGATTCCGATGAATATTTTAAAAGTTGTTGATGGACCTTATCCGTTTTTAAAAGTGAATTCACAGCCGATTCCAGTATCGTTAATGTGGATAGTCATTATTTTCGGATTTGCCTTTTTGATAGCTTTAATTTTAAAAAAAGTAAATGAGAAAGTAATTATCTAATTACTTCCACAATCATATCCAAGTTTTCAGACTGCAAGATGTCAACCTTTTTACCGGATGCTCCTACAATCTCCTTTTTAATGTTGAGCATGTCTTCAGGAACTACAATATCGCCGACTGCAAGTTCGTGATTTTCCTCTAAAACAGAACCGATTTCATCAATGTCTGTTGATTTAAGATAACCGATGATTTTACCGGCATCTCCTTTAAATGTAGGTCCGATTTTTGACATGTCAGGTTCCACTTCAATGATTTTTTCATGGACTTCAGGTTTTCCGGAACTTATTGCCAGATTATTGATTTTTAATGTTCCTTTCAAGTCGTCCTCGAAGTCATTGAAGATTTCAACCAGATCATCATCTGAAGTGTAGACATTGACTTCGTTAAGCTCAGCGTTTAAAGGTATTTTTGAAGCGGACTTGAATCTTCTTACCTCATCAATAAGCTCAACAGTGGTTTCTCCTTTGTTTTCCATCTCTTCACTAATGAGTTCTTCATATACTTCAGGCCATAAGGTAGTGTGAATTGACTCGTCTGAGAAGTACTGATAAACCTCTTCGGTAAAGAATGGTGCGATTGGAGCTAATAATTTTAAAGAAGTTTCAACAACTGTCTTTAAAGTGTATTTTGCAGCACGCCTTGATTCATCTGAAACATCAGTGTAAAGTCTGTATTTTACCGCTTCAATGTATTCGTCACAGAAATCATGCCAGAAGAACCTTTCAATAGAGGTTATTGTGTCTGCAAAGTTGTAATCTGCAAATGCCTTGTCAACTTTTTTATTTAAGTTGTTGAGTTTGGATAAAATCCACAAATCGATTGGACCTAAATTATCCTTAACTTCATCGTATGAGACTTCTTCATCGAATATCTGCATGCTTATGAATCTGAATGCATTCCAGAATTTTCTGAGGAATCTGTATCCGTGCTTGATGTCTTTCCAGTCAAATATTACGTCAGACCCAGGTACGCTGTTTGCAGCCCATGTTCTAAGAGAATCTGCACCGTACTTTTCGATTACCTCTTCAGGTCCGACAACAAATTCAGGTCTTGATTTTGACATCTTGTTTCCGTCTTCACCGAATACCATACCGTTGATTACAATATCATTGAACGGTTTCTGGCCTGTTAATGCAAGGCATCTAAGTGTAGTGTAGAATGCCCATGTACGGATAATGTCGTGACCCTGAGGACGGATATCTGATGGGAAGTGATTAATGTAGTCTTCATCAGGCCATCCTGCAATAGATAAAGGTGAAATTGATGAATCCATCCAGGTGTCGAGCACATCCACTTCAGGGATAAATTCTTCACATCCGCATTCACATGCATGTTTAGGTTTGTCGACTGTCGGATCAATCGGTAAATCTTCCACATCAGGCAAAATGACTTTTCCGCAGTCTTTACAGTACCATACTGGAATTGGAGTTGCAAATATTCTCTGTCTTGAAATACACCAGTCCCATTCCATTGAATCTGCCCAGTTTACCATACGGGATTTCATGTGTTCTGGCACCCATTTCATCTCATCAGCTGCAGTTTTGGTTTTTTCGATTAAATCACGTACTGCAACAAACCATTGTTCTTTGAGAAGAATTTCAACAGGAGTTTTACATCTCCAGCACTGACCTACATTCTGGTCAACCTGTTCCTGTTTTAGGAGATATCCTTCACTGTCCAAATCTTCAATTGTCTGTTTTTTACAGCTTGGAAGGTCCATTCCTTCATATCTTCCGGCAGCTGCAGTCAGTATGCCTGAATCATCTATGATATCGATTACTTCCAAATCATATTTCTGAACCCAGCTTACGTCTGTTTTATCCCCAAAAGTACAAATCATTACTGCACCTGTACCGAATTCAGGGTCTACTTCTTCATCTGCAATGATTTTGACTTTCTGGTGTGATAAAGGCACTTCTACATATTTGCCTAAAAGGTGAGTGTATCTTTCATCTTCAGGATGTATTACAACCGCTACACATGCAGCCATCAGTTCAGGACGTGTTGTTGCAATGAGAATACCTTCATCTTTAGGATCTGCCTGTTTTCCGGACTCCTGTGAGGATGCAATGTCTTCATATGAATCTTCAACTGCAGGAGGGAAATTGACATAGTTTAAAAATGTGGTGTTGTCTGAGTATTCAACTTCTGCAAAAGCAATAGCTGTCTGACAGCGAGGACACCAGTTTACAGGGTGTTTTCCCTGATAAATCAGTCCTTCTTCATACATTTTCAAAAATGAATATTGGGTTTTTTTCATGTACTCAGGAGTCATTGTAACGAACTCACGGGTCCAGTCCTGTGAATAACCCATCGCTCTCATCTGTGATTTCATTTTTGCAATGTTTTCAGTAGTTAAATCAACACAATACTTTCTGAACTGAGTCCTGGAAACATCATTTTTCTTAATTCCGTGAGTTTCTTCAACTTTCACTTCAGTTGGAAGACCGTGGCAGTCCCATCCCTGTGTAAATAGAACGTCGTGACCTTTCTGTCTTCTGTATCTTGCATTCATATCAATATAAACCCAGTTAAGGACGTGACCTAAGTGGATAGATCCTGTTGGGTATGGTGGGGGAGTGTCAATAACATATCTAGGACGAGAACCATCTCCAATGTATTTGTAGATGTCTTCATCTTCCCATTTCTTCTCCCATTCTTTTTCTTTTTTAAAATCATAGTCTTTAGGAATCTCTTCGTTTGACATATATTTTCTCCTAAATAAATTAAGTAAAAATAATATTATTAATTATATAGTTTATTATTTAAAAAAGTAATTATGAAAAATGAGATTCGAGATTAATCATCTTAAAAATAATCAAACATTATCAAAGAGAAAGCAAAAAAATTAACTTTTATAGGAAAATAATGAAAAATCCAAGTTATCTATTTTTCCATCTAACCAGTCAAAATATATTTGTTTCAAATTAGGTGTTCTTTTCTCAACCATTTTTTTATATTTTAAAAAACTTGCGTATTCATTAGGAAAATCTTTTTTAAGATATGATTCATAACTTTCACGAGTTTCAAGAGATATTCTTTCTTTACGATATAATATTAACAAAATATCTATATCAATTAATCCTAATCCTCCATCAAATTTTTCCATTATTTCACTCATCATATCCTCCTTACAAATTTATATATAAATAATATAAATTATTTTTTAATAACTGACTCCAACAGTTCTTCCTGAGATGGAGGCTTTCGTATACTCTCATCTTCATCACCAAATCGAAATGACGGAATAGGATTTAACCTGCTGAGAATATTTTTTAATTTTAAAAAATTTCTAAAATCCACCATAACCAATACAGCAAATTAAATTTTAATTTTAACAATATATAAATCATCCAGTACTAAATTAAATCAATTTTACGCAGTTACAACAATTTTAATTAGTGAAAACAAATTTATTTAGCAAGAACAATGAAAAATAGATAACTATATTATACAATAAAATCATATTATTAATATTATCAATCTAATAAAAGGACTGTGAAAAAATGAACTTACTATGGTTTTATATTGCTGTTGTGCTGGCTTTAAGTGATATTTTGCACACACAATTAATGTGGAAAGTTTTAAACAATTTCTACATTATATTAGGTGGACTTATCCAGCAGACTACAAAAACAACATGGCAGACATGGTTAGCTCATGAAACAATGGAAGCGGGATTTCACTTTATTGTACTGTCAATATTATTCTTAAATCCTGTTATAGGAATTGAAGCAGCCCTTATTCATTTTTTCATTGATGTAAGTCACACCATATTAATACGCAATATGGGTGAATTAGAACACAGAGCTCTTCACTTTGTTATCGAGTCTCTGGTTTTCATGTTAATTTATGGATTATAAAAATAAATGATGGAGTTATTAAATGCCAGTTATTACATTTAAATATCAGGATTTAAAAGATTTAGGAATAGATATGGAAAAAGATGAACTTATAGACACCTTACCAATGATGTCCAGCGACATTGAAGATTACGATGATGAGGAAATCAAAGTCGAATTCTTCCCTAACAGACCTGACAACCTGTCTGTTGAAGGAGTTGCCAGATCTTTTAAAGGGTTCATCGGTCAGGAAATTGGTTTTCCGGACTATAAAGTAATATCTTCAGGAGAATACGTTACTGTCGACAGCGACGTTGCAGCAATCAGACCATATATAGGATTTGCAAAAATAGACAATGTTGACTTTACTGGCGATAAACTCAAATACATCATGGATTTCCAGGAAAACCTCCACTGGGTAATCGGAAGAGACAGAAAAAAAGTTGCAATCGGTATTCACAATGCAGACGTTGTTGAAGCTCCATTCAAATACATTGCAACACCGAAAGATGCAAACGCATTTGTTCCTCTGGAAAAAGACTTTGAAATGACTCCTGACGAAATCCTAACCAAACATGACAAAGGAGTAGATTATGCTCATTTAATCGAAGACTTTGATAAATACCCTTTAATTCTTGATAAAGATGACAATGTCTTATCCATGCCTCCAATCATAAACGGAGAGCTGACAAAAATTAAAGAAGACACCAACAATATTATTGTTGATGTAACTGGAACTGATGAAAGAGCTGTTAATCAGGCTTTGAATATCATCTGCTCATCATTTGCTGAAGTAGGAGGTCAAATCAAAAGCATGGAAGTCAGATATGAAGACAAAACCATTACAACTCCAGATTTGACTGCCCAGGAGATGAACGTTCACGTTGATACTGCAAATGAACTTATCGGCGGAACCGATTTAAATGCCGAAGACATTAAAGGACTGCTTTTAAAAGCACGTTTTGATGCAGAAATTCTAAACGACAATGAACTTAAAGTTTTAATTCCGGCATACCGCGTTGACATTTTGCATGAAGTGGATATTGTCGAAAACATTGCCGTACAGTACCACATCAATGAAATTAATGCTGAACTTCCGGACATAAACACTGTTGCTTATGAAAACAACTGGTTTAAGGCTGAAAGCACTATCCGTGAAGTTATGATTGCTTTAGGTTTCCAGGAAATTATGAGCCTTATGCTTACAAATGAGGAAGCACACTATGAAAAGATGAATCAGGAAGAAAAGCCTCACGTTCAGGTTGCAAGGCCAATTACAATCGACAGAACAATGATTAGAACAAGTTTAATAAACAGCCTCATGGAATTTTTAGAGGACAACAAGCATGAAGATCTTCCTCAGAAAATCTTTGAAATAGGTGACGTTTTATACCTGGACGATACAAAAGAAAACAAAACTGTTGCTTCTAAAAAACTAGCAGGACTGATTTGTCATTCAACCGCTAACTTTACTGAAATCAAATCCGTTGTAACAAGTGTTTTATCCAATTTAGGATATTCAATGGAAATCTCTGACAGTGAAAATAAAACATTTATCTCTGGAAGAGCTGCTGACGTTACAGGATCTGCTCAAAACGGTTCAGTTAAAGGATTCTTCGGTGAAGTGTCACCTGAAGTAATAACAAATTTCACTCTGGACTATCCGGTAATTGCATTTGAAATTGAATTTATCAACTAAATTCTTTTTCAATACCACAATTTTCTCATGTCAGTTTCCATCTGGGAGTAGTTATTAACAACATGAGTTCCACTGTAATCATAAAAAACAACTATAAATATTAACAGGATAATTATAACCGCTATTAAAATTATTGTCCATCGCCTCAATTATTCACCAACCATTGTCAAAGTTACTGTTCTTGAACGTCTCGGCCCATCTAATTCTATGAAAAATACTGACTGCCATGTTCCCAAATCAAGTTTTCCGTTTTTAACAGGCAATGACTCACTTGAAGAGAGAAGAAATGATTTCAAATGAGACCTTGCATTATTGTCAATTCGGTCATGAGAGTAGGAATATTTATCAGTGATTAAATTATCTAAAGTAAACTCCAAATCAGACAAAAGTCCGCTTTCATTTTCATTAACAACAATTGCGGAGGTGGAATGTCTGGAAAAAATAGAGACTATTCCCTCGTTGATGTCTAAAAGATCATTGATTTTGGAGGTAATGTCAATAATTTCAAAGTTTTTATTTGTATCAATTTTAAAAGAATTAGATTTAACTGTCATCGGTTAATTATATGTTAAAACTTATATAAAAAGAAAAAAAAAGAAAATGAAATTTTAATCAAATTCATTTTTTGTTCTGTAACCATATATCAAACATCCCATTAAAGCTACAATACTTAGCACAACAAGTCCTGATGTATCTGTAACTTCTTTTGAGATTTTACTTGGAGGAACTATTTCATATGCTTTTCCTTCTTCGGATACTTCACCCTCACTGGCATCTCCAGCATTTACATCACCATCAGTTCGAACATCCTGACCATTTTCAGATGAGTCCTGACGGGTTCCTGATGCATTAGTACCATAGACTCCGGAATTTTTATTATTGGAGTAATGTGCACTATTGGAAGTACCATTTTGTTGGTTTCCGTTTCCTTTTGCTGTTCCACCAGTATTTGAATCGGTTGAAATCTGTGAACTTGAACCGTCAGCTCCACGAAGACCATCAGTTGACTGTGAAGTTGATGAGTCCTGATTATCATCTTTTTCACCGGATGCTGTCCTATATGTAAATCTGACAGGTTCACCCCCAATCATGACGTCAAAATCATATTCCTTATCAGGATCCAGATTTGCATCAACAGTGGCTTTACCGTTTATGAATTTTGCAGCATACTCATTACCGTCAACATTTACGGTTGTATCAAATGTTCCAAATTCCTTTACGGCTTCCCCTTTAGAATCATACAACTGAAGACCAATACCCTTTTTAACTGATACTGTTCCCATTTTCATAATTCCTGAAAGAAGCATCGGGCAGACGAAAGTATTTGAATCATCAGTTGAATCAAACCAGTTGTCACCTAACTTGAATACAGGCAACTCCGGATTGTTTTTAGCCTGATACATTTCGTTATGCGCCAATACATTATATTTGACTTCAAGTCTGCCGGGAGAATTCCCCTTTGAGGTTTTAAAACCTGAACCGAAGAGCAATCCATTCCCGGTTTCATATACTCCACCAGTTTCTTTTATTGATGGATTTTTACGGTTGCTGGTAAATGAATTTGAATTGATAATGTCATAATTTGATGTGGAATTGATGAAAATACCGTTGAGATTCTCATAAACGTTATTATGCTTGATTATGTTGCCGTAAGACATGTTCTGTAAAGTTATTCCATTCAAAACATTATGATGGATATCATTATAAACAATACTGTTGTTGTTTATGTTGGAAGTTTCGATTCCGGATCTTGCATTATTGAATATTGTATTATTCTTAACAATGCTGAATCCAACATCCTTAAGCTGAAGTCCATCACTCTGGGATTTTGAAATTGAATTGAAACCTACAAGGACATTGTTAGAATTTTTAACAAGCATTCCCGCTTTGTTCCCACCTGTTATCACATTATTTTTAACTGCCGTATTGTCAGATGAATCAACAATAACCCCATAGTCACTGGAAGTGGATATGATTGTTATTCCTGATAAAATACTTCCACCACTATTTCCTGTGAAGTAAAATCCGAAGGTCTTGTCTATTCCCAGTTCCTGAGCCTTACTGCTGATTTTATCACATGCATAAATCTTAGTGTTAACTTTTGAAACGATATTCAACTTCTTATCTACTACTAAAGAGATGTTTTTGTACTCTTTTGAAGTAAATTCAAAGGCATCACCATCTTTTGCATTATCGAACAGCAACTGAATATCATCATTCGACAGTTCATCAGAAATTTGATATGAATTACCTTGTGAAGTTAAATTATTATTGTTTATTTCAGTAGCATTTACTGTTGAAACTAGTAATAAACTCATTAAACATATAAATAAAAGAATAATTGTCTTTTTATCCATATATAAAACCCTCATTACTATTTAATCAAAAATAAAATTTAAAATTATGAAGTGAATTAAATTTATTATTGATTAATATTTATTATATTTACATTTAACACATATAAAGTTTATTAAATTATCTATAAAGTATAATCTATTGTTATAATATATTCTAAACTACATTAACAATGTTATATAAAAATAGTTTAAATAATAAAAAATACAAACTATAATTGATTGCTTATCGATAAAAAGTCAATAAGCAATTTAGAATAATTTGAAAAAAGATGATTATATGAACAAAAAGGGTTTGTTTATTACTACATTATTAGTTTTCGCTATTGTTCTAGGTTCATCTGTAGCATTTGCAGAAGATACATCTGATATTGCTATAAATGATGAATTAGGATTAACTGAAAACTCTGACATAATTCAAAGTACAGAAGATTCAAAGTTATCTTCAAGCTACGACATTAAAGCAAATTCAGATAGTGCAACTATTCAAAATACTATCAACAATATGAGCGATGGAGATACTTTAAACTTCGAAGAAGGAACATATAACGACATTTGTATATATGTAGACAAAAGTATTACAATCAACGGAAATGGCGCAACATTAATCGGATATGAAAATCCTAACGAAAATACTACTCCAGATAAAGTTATCACACCTACACAGGCAGGAGGATACGGAATAGGAAATTATGCGACATTATATATTATGAATACCACCAATGTTGCAATCAGCGGACTGACCATAGTCGGCCAGAATGCTGCATACGGCCAGGCAGCAGTTTACGCTACCCAAGCTAAAAACTTGACAATTGAAAAATCAGTAGTAACAGGCGGATACTGGGGAATTTATTTAAACTCATGTGCTGACGGAAGCATAACCGGCAACACAGTTCAAAACCAGGAAGCAATTGGTATAATTAACTTCGGATCTGCAAAAACACTTATTGCAAACAACAAAGTAATCAACGCTAAAAACCACGGAATCGATGCAAGACACGGTACCGGACCTAATGTTCAAATTATAAACAATACAGTTATTGCATCCAAAGAAGGAATTTATTTAATGCATTCCAAAGGCCACACTGCAACTGGAAATACAATAATCAACTGTACTACAAGCTCTATCACATGTTACGGATCAGGTCAAATTACTATTTCAAACAACACCATGAAAAAATCCAGAATCGGAATTTTGCTTGGTGGAGGATACTATGACATCAACATTGAAGAAAACACCTACGCTTTAGACAATTTACCTTTCCCACCTACATTCGTTTACTATGTAGCTCAGGCGGACAGCACCCATCAGAGTGCAGCAAGTATTGTAGGAACATATACCGACAGTTCTTCAACAGATGTTCCTTACACTTCAGATGCTGAAATTGCAGTTCCAGTTAAAGTAAACCCTGATTATGCGGCAATTGTAAATCCAACAGGAACTACATACACAGCTGCAAGTGGAATGACCGCAAGTGAAATCCAAAGCATTATCGATTCAATGGCTGACGGAGACACCTTATCCTTTGAAGCAAATGCAGTATACAATGACATTTCAATTTATGCTGATAAAAACATCAAAATTATCGGTAACAATGCTACTTTAATCGGATACAACAACATCAACGCTTCTAATGTACCTGCAAAAATCAGAAACTCAACTGCTGATGGAGGATATGCAATCGGAGAATATGCAGTATTGTATGTTGTAAACACAACCGGTGCAGTAATCAGCGACTTAAATATCGTTGCACAGTATCCTGGATATGACACAACCAAAGCAACCACAAGTACCGAAGAATATAAAACCGTCGGATTACATATTGAACAAAGCAAAAAATTCTCTGCAGTCAATTTAGATATTACCGGCGCATCATGGGGTATTTTTTTAAGAAGTTCACCTGACGGCCTTGTAGCAAACAACAATATCCATGACGTCTACACTACCGGAATCATGAACTTCGGTTCAAGAAATACAACAATCATGAGCAATACAATTACAAATGCTTTTAACCACGGTATTGACGTAAGACACGGAACCGGACCTAACGTAGTTGTCTTGAACAACACCATCAGCGGCGCTAAAGAAGGAATCTATCTTATGCACTCCAAAGGCCACAGTGTTTACGAAAACACAATCAGCAACTACAAAATCAGTGCAATTACCGCTTACGGATCTGGAAATGAAGCTATCTTCAACAACACCATCGGCACAGGAAGACTACACTTCCTGCTTGGTGGAGGATACTACAATGTAACCATTGGAGAAAACAAATATCCTGCTTCATCAATGTACTACCCATTCCCACCAACATTCAGGGAATTCATCGCATTTGCAGATTCCAAATACCAAAGTGCAGACAATGCTGTTGGTCTTTACAGTACCAATACAACTACCAAACTTGCTGCTGAAGACATAAACATGACTTCCACAAAAGGAACTGTTAAAGTAACATTAACAGACGGTTCAGATAGGCCATTATACAACGAAGAGGTTATCCTATCATTAAATGGTGCAAATTACACTGCTAAAACAGATGCAAACGGTGTTGCATCCTTTGAAATCACTGCAAAAGACGGTGAAAACACAGCAACATTTATCTACAATGCAAAAAGCTATTTAACAAGTTCGAATGCAATCACAACAATTAATGTTGTAAGAAATGCAACTGCAATTACCGCAGCAAAAGTTACCAAAACATACAATGTTGCTAAAAACTTAGTTGCTACATTAAAAGATGATAACGGAACCGTTTTAGCTAATAAAACCGTAACTATTACCATCAACGGTAAAACCTACACAAGAACTACAAATGCTAAAGGTCAGGTAACATTAGCATTAGCTAATTTAGCTCCTAAAACATCATACACTGCAACAGTTAAATTTGCGGGTGAAGACAATCTCAAAGGATCAACTGCAAAAGTTACTGTCACAGTTAAAAAAGCAACTCCAAAATTAACTGCTAAAGCTAAATCATTTAAAGCAAGCGTTAAAACCAAAAAATATGTTGTAACTTTAAAAACCAACAAGAACAAAGTTCTTAAAAATGTTAAAGTTACTATTAAAGTAAACGGTAAAACCTACTCTGCTAAAACAAACAGCAAAGGACAGGCTACATTGAAAATTACCAAATTAACAAAAAGAGGTACTTTCACTGCTACTGTTAAAACCGTTAAAAACACTTACTACAATGCAGTTACTAAAAAAGTTAAAATTACTGTAAAAAGATAAAGAGATTGAAAAATCTCTTTTAAATTTTCTTTTTTTAAAAATTAAATATTAGCGCATTTTCAATTTTGAATATGCATAAAAAATTATAAATATTCCAATTACCAGCAATACAATCTGAGGAACTACAGCAAATATTATCCTTGGAATGAGTCCGAGCTCTGTCAAAAGCCAGAACACAGCATAAATAACAATCAGAACTCCGAATAAAATAGCTACTTTTAAAAGCAGTTCCTTTAAATCATAAATTGGAAGTCCACCATTGGGTGAAAAAGGCATCTAATCACCTCACAATTCTTTTGTGCCTTCAGGTGTTCCTACAATAACCTTGTCAACCATCTGTGAAAATATTCCATTTTCCACAACACCAGGAATTGAATTCAAATCGATTTCAAGATGTGACGGAGATTCTATTTCATCGAATTTTGCATCGATTACAAAATTGCCGTTATCGGTTATTACAGGACCGTCTTTTCTTTGAGCCATCCTTATTTCACAAACAGCACCCATATCTTCAAGGGTCTGAATTACCATACGGGACGCATCAGGCAGGACTTCTACAGGAACCGGAAAGTCTCCTAATGCCTCAACGCATTTTGACTCATCAACAATGACAATGAACTCCTTTGCAGCATAGTCCACGATTTTTTCTTTTGTATGTGCCGCTCCACCACCTTTGATTAAATTAAAGTCAGCGTCAACTTCATCGGCACCGTCAACGGACAGGTCAATATCATGCTCTTCAAGAGTGGTTATTGGGATATTCCACTGTTTAGCTATCAACAAGGACTGAAATGATGTTGGAATTCCCATTACATTAATTCCCTCATCTTTTATTCTCATTCCCACTTTTTCAATGAAATAATGTGTTGTTGAACCTGTTCCAAGTCCTAAAACCATTCCATCCTTTACATATTCAGCAGCTTTGTAACCTGCATTCTTTTTACTAGAATCATTACTACTCGCATTTTTCATCTATACCACAAACCCCAAAGTCAATTTGTTAAGCTTATAACCTTTTTTGCATTCATTATTATGTTTTCCTTCATGGTTTAAAACAATGCATTTGTCATTTTCCACTAAACCTTCAGGGAAACACAAATCCCTAAACTCACAATCCTCTTCATCACAATCAGGAGCGTTGAATGTAAATGTGGAACCTTCAAAGATACTTTTGGAAGTTGTAAGCAGGTCAATTTTGGCTCTGTCAACCTCAACAGGAACAACAATCCCGTCACCGTGAATAGGGCATTTCTGCTCATTGTCACGAACTTCAGTAATTACATATTTCCTGTTTTCCTCCAGACTTCCAATGCAGGAAGATTTAAATCTACATTCTTCACATTCATCAGCAGGACCTAAAAAAACAAATTCCTGACCTTCCTTTGCTAATTTTTTACCTATTAATGTAATCATTAAATCACCCCTGTTTTTTGTGCAAGTTCATATGCCGCTTCTTTTGAAATTCCGTTATCTCCTAAAATTGTATATCTTTCAGGCCTTATTTCATGAGCCATAACCAATGCATCTATGATATCTTCGTCAGAAATTCCAACTTCTTTTGCAGTTGTTGGAGCCTGTACTGCTTTTAGAGAATCTCTGATAGCTTTCCAGTCCCCTCCATGAAGATACATCATCATTATTGTTCCAATACCGCATTGTTCACCATGCAAAGCAGGTTTGTCCAGAATTTTATCAAGTGCATGGGAAAAGAGATGTTCAGATCCGCTTGCAGGTCTTGATGAGCCTGCGATGCTGATTGCCATTCCTCCGCTGAACAGTGATTTCATTACAATTCTTGCACTTGGTTCGAGATTAGGTTTTATATTAGCCACATTATCAGTAATCAGATGAGCTGACATTATAGACAATGCTGCAGCTGATTCACTGAATGATTCGTTTTTAAGCCTGTGTGCCAATTCCCAATCCTTTATTGCAGTAAAATTAGATATTAAATCCGCACACCCTGCAGAAAGCAGTCTGAAAGGAGATTGTGCGAGAAGTTCTGAGTCTGCTATAACAGCTATCGGTGAGTGTGCCGCAACAGATATTGAAGTATTAGGATTTTTAATTGATGCCATAGGAGATACAATACCGTCGTGAGAAGCTGTTGTCGGCATGGATACGAAATACACGCCCTGATTGAATGAAGACAGTTTAGCTACGTCAATTACTTTTCCGCCGCCGATACCTAAAACAGTAGTGTCAGAGGTAATCATTTCTTCGACTTCAGATATTGATTCGGCTGATGCATTTTTAACTTTAATTACATCATAATCAATATTTTCGACCTCAAGGCTTTCAATTACAGGTTTTGCACCTACATCATATGTATGGGAACCTGTAACGATTAAAATCTTTTTATCCAAGTGCAGAGATTTACAGATTTCTGCAGTATCCTTAATAATGCCCGGATCAATGTAAACTTCTCTCGGCATTTGTATTTTCCTATTACTCATAATATCTCCTAAAATTAATTATACAATATTATATATGTGAATAGTAATTATAAATAGATTTCTTATCAAGGAGATATTGATTAAAAAAATATAATACTTATTAAAAACAGATAATTTAATATTATAAAAAATTATCAGGTGATATGGTGGAAAATTTTGACGAATGGTTTCATGATATTTTAGAACAAGCGGATATAACTGATTCAAGATACCCTATCAAGGGAATGGCTGTTTGGAGACCTTACGGTTTTCAGATAAGAAAACATTCAATGAATATAATAAAAAAATTACTGGATGAAGATCATGATGAAGTACTGTTTCCTATGCTTGTTCCTGAAAGTGAGCTTGCAAAAGAAGGAATTCATGTAAAAGGATTTGAAGATGAAGTATACTGGGTTACAAAAGGCGGTCAAAGGGAACTGAATGAACAACTAGCCTTAAGACCGACCAGTGAAACTGCAATCTATCCGATGTATTCATTATGGATTAGAACTCACATTGACCTTCCAATCAAAATGTACCAGATTGTAAATACATTCAGATACGAAACCAAACACACAAGACCTTTAATCAGAGTAAGGGAAATTACTACATTCAAAGAAGCACACACAGCTCATGCAACCAAAGAGGAATCAGATGAGCAAATCCAGGACTTTATTGAAATGTATAAACAGTTCTTTGACGATCTGGAAATTCCGTACTTAATTTCCAAAAGACCTGAATGGGACAAATTTCCAGGTTCTGACTACACAATGGCCTTTGATGTAATAATGCCTAACGGTAAAACCCTTCAAATAGGTACAATACACAATTTAGGTCAGACTTTTGCAAAAACTTTCGACATTACCTTTGAAGACAAGGACGGCGAACACAAACTTGTCTATCAGACCTGCGCAGGAGTATCCGACAGAGTCATTGCATCAGTAATAGGAATTCACGGAGATGACAAGGGATTAAGATTACCACCGAAAGTATCACCGAATCAGGTTACCATAATTCCAATTTTATTCAAAAAAGGAAAAGAAGAAGTCCTGGCAAAATGTGCAGAAATTAAAGAAACTCTAGAGTCCAGAGGAATCAGAGTCAATATTGATGACAGAGACATAAGACCCGGTAAAAAATTCAATGACTGGGAGCTTAAAGGAACTCCGATTAAACTTGAACTTGGACCTAGAGACCTTGAAAACAACATTACAATTGCAATGGCAAGAGACACTGAAGAAAAAACAGAAATTCCACTGGATGACAATCTGGCAGATAAAATTATTGAATTATTAAATCAGTCCTCTGATAACCTATCTGCACAGGCATGGGCTTTCCAGGATGAACATGTCAAGTTTGCAAACACCTTAGAAGAAGTTCCAGAGCTTGTTGAAGCGGGAAATGTTGTTAAATTCTACTGGTGCGGAGAAGAAGAAGTAGGGCATGAAATTGAAGAGAAAACTGGTTATGATGTTTTAGGTATCCAGGAAGAAGTTTCAGAGGGCAAATGCATAGCCAGCGGCAAGGATGCAAAATACATTGCTTTAATAGCTAAAACATACTAGTGATAATATGGACAATATCTATGCAATAATACCTGTTACCACATTCAAAAATGCAAAAACCAGACTTTCCCCGTTTTTATCTGAAGAAGAAAGGGAAAATCTTCTAAAAGCAATGCTTCATGACGTAACAGATACATTGAAAAAATATGTGGATAAGATAATTATTATCAGCAGAGATGAAGACGTATTGAGTTATGCTGAAAGTTTAAATGTTAAACCGATGCTGGAAAATGAAAACTCCAATCTGAACAAGGCTTTAACACAGGCCATGAAGTACTGCAAGGGAAAGGTCAGGAAAGTAATTATTGTTCCTTCAGACATTCCACTGATTGGAAAAACAAACCTGAAAATGCTTATTGATGCATCAAAAAACCTTGATTTCATTATTGTTCCGTCCAAAGGCGGTGGAACAAACATGATTATCATGAAACCTATGGCGATACGCACAAGATATGAAGGTTTCAGCTATAAGGAACATGTCAATGCCGCCGAAAAGAAAAAACTGAATCCACAGGTTCATGACTCATTCTTTATGGCCCTTGACGTTAACACATCCCAGGATTTGGGCGAAATAATGATTCACGGTGAGAAAACCCACACCAGACAATACCTGAAAGAACTTAAAGTTTCAGTTGAATCTTCCCGTGGCGAACAGAGACTTGACGTTACAAGAGCTGATTAGATGATCGTAATGTCCATTGCAGGTGTTGACCCGTCAGCAGGAGCAGGAGTGTTTGCAGATTTGAAGACATTTCAGGCTATCGGAGTTTATGGAACTGGAATTGTAACTGCTTTAACAGCTCAAAATCCATACAAATTCTTTTCAACACTACCTGTCAGTGAAGCATACATTGAAGAGCAGATTGATGCAGTAATGGATTCATATGAAGTTGAATTTATCAAAACAGGGATGCTCTATTCACCGGAAATTATAAAACTGGTTTCTGGAAAAATTAAGGAATATGGCCTGAAAGCAGTTGTTGATCCGGTTATGGTTGCAACTTCAGGCGGAGACCTTACAAAGGAAGATATTGCAAAATCTCTGAATAAACATCTGCTTCCAAATTCCATTTTAACAACACCAAACATTGCCGAAGCCGAAAAACTGACAGGTATGAAAATCGATTCAAAGGAAAGTGCAGAGAAAGCTTCCAAACTGATTAAATGTGATAACCTGATTACCGGAGGACATCTTGACGGCCTTAACACTATCAGCATAAGCGGCGAAGTTACATTTAAAAAGCAGGAACTGATTGAAACCGAAAACCTTCACGGTACCGGATGTAACCTCTCAGCGGCAATTACTGCGTATCTGGCTCAGAACAATGATTTGAAAACCTCCATTTTAAAGTCACTTGACTATGTATACGAAGGCATTAAAAATGGAAACCACGGAACACTGATTGCTAAAATTTAACCATTATTAATCTCAAAGTAAGTTTGAAATTACTTATTTCTTTTTATACTCTTTTTTACAATATTATCTTTATGAAAACAATATTCGATAAATGCAAATTAGGGAATTTAAATCTCAAAAGTCGCATCATTAGAACCGGGCTTTGGGAGTCCCAGCAATGCGATTTGGATGCAATATATGAAAGATACGAAAAGATTGCTTCAAGCGGCGTTGGACTGATAACTTCAGAGTTATATTCAATATATCCTAAGGACAAATTCAGCGAACATTCATTTAAAATGAACAATCTCAATTTCATGACAATGGCAAGAAAACTGGCTGAAATTACACACAGCTACGACGTACCCATTCTGGGCCAGGTCGAATTCATCAAATATAACCGGGGACATGATTTGGATATTGCAGTAAATGATTTGACAATGGATGATATCCGCAAAATACAATCAGACATAATTGAAGCTGCTCAAAAACTTCAGGTTGCAGGTTTTGACGGTATACAGTTATCTATCGGAAACAATTTCTACTTATCCAAGTTCATCAACCCTTATTATAACCAGAGAAATGACAATTATGGAGGAAATGTCTTCAACAGAATGAGACTTGTTCTGGAACTGGTTAAAGTGATGAAAGACAATCTTGATTTGCACATTTCATGTAAGGTAAACACTTTTGATGAGAGAAAAGACGGATTTGATTCCCATGAAAGTCTTGAAGCATGCAAACTGCTTGAAAAGGTAGGTGTCGATTCAATTCAGGTAACAAGGCCTCTTTCACCATTATATTTCACAAAAAAATTATCCGGTGAAGATGAACTTATCAACTACACAAAAAAACTTATTGACAGTGTTGATGTTCCGGTTATTGTCGGCGGCGGATTCGATGACATGAACCACATGAACGACATACTGAACAGAACAGATATAGAATTCATGTCCATGTACAGGCCGTTTGTTGCAAAAAATGATTTTTTAAAAGACTGGAAAACTAATGCTGAAAGCAAATCAAGATGCCTCAAGTGCAATAACTGCTATAGAACTAAAACAAGCACATGTTATCATTACTAAAAAAAAAAGAATTATGGAGAATTAGTTTATAAACTATTCTTCCATGTTTAAATCTTTTACAATGGATTCCTGAAGCTTTATAAATTCAGGAGAGTCCCTTCTTCTTGGCCTTTCAATGTCAACGTCAACGACATAAGCAATACGGCCAGGATTTTTATCAAGAATCACTATTTTATCTGCAAGATATACCGCTTCATCCACATCGTGAGTTACAAAAACGATTGTATTTTCAAATCTTTTCCAAACTCCAATCAGCTGTTCCTGTAACTTATGTCTATTTTGCATATCCAATGCAGAAAACGGCTCATCCATAAGCAAGATAGGTGAATGGTTAAGCAAGGATCTAATAATTGCAACCCTTTGTTTCATACCACCTGAAAGTTCATGAGGATAGCTATCTTTAAAGTCAATTAAACCGACACTTTTAAGATATCTTTCTGCAGCAGCAATATTTTCTTCCTTGGAATTTTTAGTTGTCATCTCCAGACCGAAGGTAACATTCTGAAGAACAGTCAGCCATGGGAATAAAGAGTATTGCTGGAAAATAACCGCTCGGTCACCTGACGGTTTTTTAACTACTTCACCGTTAGCGACTATTTCACCGGAAGTAGGCTGATCAAGACCTGCAATCAGTCTTAGGAGAGTGGTTTTTCCACATCCTGAAGGTCCTAAAAGACAAACCAGTTCACCGTCATTAATAGTTAAATTAATATTTTCCAAAACAGATAATTCATCCTTCTTTTTACCTTCAAAGGATTTGTTAATATTTTTAACTTCAATTGCCATGATTTCACCTACCAGAATATCCTGTCTTGTGCTTTAGTAAATACGAAGTCAAACACTAAACCGATTAAACCAATAACCAGCATACCCACTACAGTAGTACCTGTATCGAATAAATTAGTTGCTGTTAAAATCATATAACCTAATCCGCTGCTTGAACCTATCATTTCTGCAGAGATTGTACACATTAAAGCAATACCAATACCCACTTTCAATCCGGAAACGATGTATGGAACAGCTGAAGGCACTACAATACGTTTTAAGACATTCCAATCATTAGCTCCTAAAGTCTGAGCTGATTCTACTAAAACCTTGTCGGTTCTTTTAACCCCATCAAGAGTATATATCAAAATAGGGAAAACACAACCCATGAATATAATAAATACTGCAGGAACTGTACCTATTCCAAACCACAAGATTGAAAATGGAATCCATGCAACAGGAGGAATCGGTCTTAATATACTTATTACAAAAGTAGCAATATCCTCCAAAGTCTTATACCATCCAAGAAGAATACCTAAAGGAATAGCCACAATTGAAGCCAGTATCAAACCTGCAAATACTTTAAATAATGTATCAATAGTATTTGTCAAAAGTTTTCCATTCTCAATAACAACCCATGCGGAATTTAAAACATCCAAAGGACCCGGTAAGATATATGCTGAAAATAATCCCAAACCGTTGGTGATTAGATACCAGAACAATATTAAAATTACCGGTAAAATTAAAGGAATGAATTTATTTTTATAATTTTCAAACATTTAATCACTTAATAAAATTTTTATACATAAATAGTTATGTTATCATATTATAAAAACTTTAAAAAAAATAGACTCAAACAAAAAAAAAGAAAAAAAGAAAAAAAATTAAAAAATTATGCTGTTGTTCCGAAGAAGAAAAATGTGAGTCCAAATGTAGCTACTATTATTATATCAATTATCAGCATAATTACTGCAATGATGATTATATATTTTGCGTGTTTTTTGATATATTCATCATCACCTTTAACAAAGTACAATACCAAACCGTAAATTAAACCTATAATCGGGAAAAATACTGCAAGAATATAACCAAGTATTGCAAGAACTGTTCTAGAATCCACTGTTTCACCTCCATATTTATAGATTATAATAAATTATGTAAACAATAACTTATAAAATTTATGAATTACAGCAATGCCATCAATTTTTTCTCTTTTTTTTGTTTGTTGGTGCTTTTATTTTTGTATAAACTAAGTCTTTTTTAGAAATTTCAAGTATTTCTTTCACAGTTCTGCTTTATCTCTTTTTGATCGTTCACAGTAGTCTTGGCCTTTCTTCTTTGATATTTCCGATGAGATTGTTAATATTGGTTTTGTATTTGTATAGAAAAATTAGAAAAAATTCTTAGCGTGACGGCATTGAAAAAATAGACTCAAACAAAAAAGAAAAAGAAAAAAAAGAAAATAAATTTTGGAATCACAGATTATTCTAAAATCTTACTGTGCCAATTTATAAGCATCATAAGCAGCGTAAATTGAGAAAGCTAAAGAAAGAATAGCTAATATTCCAGCGGTAAAGAAAGCTAAAATTGCTAAAATAATCCATATAACTATAAACTTTAATCCTTTTTGACTGTCATCAAGAAGAATTTGACCTAAACCCGGAATAATAAATGATAATATTGCAGCGACAATAGGACTTACCATGTGTTTTACCCCCATATAAATTAATTATTTATAAATGTGATTAACATCCTTAATAAATCTTTTTTAAAAATAAGCAAAACTGAATGTTTTTTGAAAAATAAATAAAAAAAGAAAAATTATGAAGCATCAGCTACTTCAATAGCTTCAACTTCAATATCATTTGAAAAATCACTGTCATTTAAAACAGATTTTGTACTCATCGCACCGAAAAGCATTGTGGATAAGTTATGTATCATTGAAGATGTTGACGGTGGAATAACACCCAATACCCCCAATACTAAAAGAGAACCGTTTACTGCTACAATATTGTGGTAGTTGGAGTTGATTTTATCAAGCATTCCTGTACTGAGTTTTCTTAAAGTTACAAGGTCGTATAAATCATCTGACAGCAGTGA
This sequence comes from uncultured Methanobrevibacter sp., assembly GCF_900314615.1. Classification (NCBI taxonomy): domain Archaea; kingdom Methanobacteriati; phylum Methanobacteriota; class Methanobacteria; order Methanobacteriales; family Methanobacteriaceae; genus Methanobrevibacter; species uncultured Methanobrevibacter sp. Next base: position 46,609 of record NZ_OMWA01000007.1, read on the forward strand.
TATGTCTGCAACTTCACGTGCAATGTCGGATGAATGTTTCATTGAAACAGACACATCCGCAGCTGCAAGTGCAGGTGAATCGTTAATTCCGTCTCCGACCATGATTACGGTTTTACCGTCTGCTTTGAGTTCTTCAACAATTCTTGATTTGTCTTCCGGAAGGACCTGTGACCTATATTCTGTGATTCCAAGTGCTTTAGCTCCTGCTTTTGCACCGCTTTCACTGTCACCGGTAAGCATTATGACATTTTCAATGCCTAATGACTTAAGCTCTTCAATGACATATTTTGCCTCTTCCCTTACAGGATCATCAATGCAGATTAATCCTTCAAGTTTTCCGTCGATTGCAAGATATACTACAGAATGTTCAGCAACTTCTTTTTCTATCTTTTTCTCCTGACGTTTGGTGACTTTTACGTTTTCATCATCAAACAGGAAGTGTCTGGATCCTATTACTGCACGTTTGCCGTCATATTCTGTTACAATACCATGAGCAACAATGTATTCAACTTCACTGTGGTCTTCCTCATGCTTGAGACCTTCCTCTTCAGCCTGTTTTACAATAGCTGTAGCGATACTGTGTGCAAAGTGCTCCTCGATACATGCGGCCATTCTTAGAATATCATCGCGTTTGTATTTGCTTGACATTGGAATAACTTCAACAACTTTTGGAGTTGCATTTGTCAGTGTTCCGGTCTTGTCAAATACTATTGTATCTGCATTTGCATATGCTTCTAGGAATTTTCCTCCCTTAATCATCATTCTGTTGTCTGATGCTTCACGCATTGCAGAGATGATTGACAGAGGAGTAGTCAGCTTAATTGCACATGAGAAATCAACCATAAGTACAGACAACGCTTTTGATGCGTCTCTTGTAATCAGATATGTCAGTGCAGTTGCAAGGAAACTGTAAGGAACAATTGAATCAGCAAGCCTTTCAGCCTTACTTTGTGTATCAGCCTTAAGCTCTTCTGAGTTTTCAATCAGATCAATGATTTTGTTTAATCTGGTTTCCTTGTTCATTGAGTAAACTTCAACAATGATATTTCCTTCTTCGATAACAGTTCCGGCATGAACTGTTTTTCCTTCTGCTTTATGGACCGCCAATGGTTCTCCAGTCATGGAGGCTTCGTTAACCATTGCCTCGCCGTCAACTACTTTACCATCCACAGGAATTACATCTCCCATGTGGATTTTGATTTTATCTCCTTTTCTGATTTCCATTGCAGAAACCTGTTTTTCTTCACCATCGTCTCCGACTACCCAGACTGTATCAATATTTAAAGCTAAACTGTCTTTTAAAGTACTTTTAGCTTTCTGTACTGTGTAGTCTTCTAAAGCGTCGGAGATAGACAATAAGAACATCATTGAGCTTGCAGGCTGATATTGTCTTTGCAATAGAGCCCCTGCAACAGCCGCACCGTCAAGCAGTGCCACATCTATGCGGAAATCAGTCAAGCTGTCCAGACCTTCCCAGATATATTTTGAAGCACGGATAATTGTCAGTGCATTTTTAATAGGAAGTGGCAGGAACCATCTTCCAAGCAATCTGCGAGCGGTCATCTTTGCCAATTTTAAATAGAAGTCATCAGTGATTTCCTTTGAAACCTGAGTTTGTGTAGGTTCTCCTTCAACAAGATCATCCATTGTGAAGCTATTTAAAATTTCAAAAATTTTCTGCTTGTTTTCAGGGTTTCCATCATAATATATGGTTATACTACCGTTTCTATGAGAAGTAAAAACATCATGGATAAAATCATAATCCAAAAGTAATGAGGCAAGCCCGTAGCCTTCTTCTTTTGTGAAAGCCCATTGGCCGGCACGGACTCTTAAACGAGGCCCGTTATCATGCATTACTTGATATTTCATTTTAATAACCTTGAATAAGTTTATTTAATCTTTAGATTCAATGTAGATTTCTTTTTTATCTTCAGCGTGAGCATCATCAACAATATCTTCAGCGTTTTCTTTCATGTCCTGGAAGCATTCTTCAGCATCCTTTTTAGCAGACATTACAGATGCCATACCTTTGGTAGCTGCATCTTTAACTGTTTTGGATTCGAGTATTTTTTTACCGATTAAAGCGGTTGCAACTCCTGCTGCAAAAATTAAAGCATGTTTATGTTCTACACATTTGTCAATTATTTCATTACGTTCCATTTTTATACCATCCTTTTTTTAAAAAAAAATTGAAGCCTTTTAGACCCCAATATTAAATCAATTTATTATTTTATTACCGGTACAAAAACTTCCGCTCAGCATAAAAGTGATTTGAACCCGATGACAAAACTTATGCAAACCTAAAAATTATATTTATTTTACATGAGTTATTTGACAATATAAATTAAATAAATTATTATATATAAATAATTCGATTGATAAATTGGTTTTAGGCTAATAAAAGTATTTTTATTAGGTTATACTAAAAAATAATTTATGTAAGACAAAATAATTTTTAGTTTTTCCAAAAAAAATTACTGAAAAAATACTTTAAAAATCATAACCTCACTTGAGTTAAAGAACGAGACGGACATTTGACTATACACTCAAGACATTGCCTGCAACGCCTATTGTTTAGTGTCCAAGTCCTGTTGTGCCTGCTGACTGTTATAGCATTTACCGGACAGAGCATTTGGCATTTACCGCATAATGTGCATCTGTGAATATCATTTCCTATTCTCCATCTGGATTTATAAGATGATGCCAACAATTCTGAAAAAACAAATTTACCAATTTCAAGGCCAATTGAATGGCCTCCACCATGTCTTGCTCTCATAATACACTCCACAATTTTTAGGTATACCTAATTATATTGTCAATATTATATAAATATTTTGGAATACCTAAATTTTAGAAAATAAGTTTAAATAGGATGCAAATGTAAAGAATAGATATGGTGAAAACTTGAGTGAAAACAAGAAATTTTTCTCAAAAATAGGATTTAATTACCTGATTTTAGGTATTTCGGCTATAATACTGCAAGTAGTCCTGATGAATGTGGCATCATTAGCAAATATTGACATATTCAGCAATTACAACATCCTGACAATATTTACAGCAGTCTGCAACTACCTGCTGCCGTTGCCGATTATCATATATCTTATGAAACGGATTGAAAGTGAAAGCATTGAAAAGCACTCACTGAGCATCAAAACATTTCTGAAATACTTTGCTGTAACACTTACGTTAATGTGGGCCGGAAACATTATCGGACTGGTCATTACAATCCTTTTAGGAGGCCTAACACAGACAAGCATTTCAAATCCTGTTCAGGATATGATAAACTCAACAAACATCTGGCTGAATCTCCTGCTAATCAGCATAATCGGACCTGTATTTGAAGAGTTTTTCTTCAGAAAGCTTCTGGTAGACAGAACAATCAAATATGGTGCCCGAGTCAGCATAATACTCTCAGCAGTGATATTCGGATTTTTCCACGGAAACCTCAATCAGTTCTTCTATGCGTTTTTCATCGGAGGATTTTTCGCATATGTCTACATTAAAACCGGAAACATCATCTATCCCATTTTACTGCATATTGCTGTAAATCTTATGGGATCTGTTGTAAGCCTGTTTGTCACAACAAGCGTTGAGACAATAACTTCAGGAACAGTCTATCCCGCAGACCTTGCGATAGTGCTGATTTATATTTTAATTGTAGTAATTTCATTCGTGATTGGGATGGTTTGCCTTGCAAACTATGATAAATACAGATTCTACGGTCTTAAAACAAAAATAGGACTGACACATCCAATTAAAACAATGTTTTTAAACTATGGGATGATTTTATTTATAGTGTTTTGCCTAATTGAAATAATACATCAGTTGATAGGCTAAAAAAAATTTAAAAAGAAAAGATTATCAAGCTTTATCTTCTCTTTCTTCTTCGATTGCTTCAGTAACGCTGTTTAAAATCTGAAGTGATTTGGAAAATGCAGGCATACCTGAAGTTAAAAGGACAACTCTTAAAACGTCAACAATTTCTTCTTTAGTAATACCTAATACTTCAATAGCGCTTCTGATTTGTTTTTTGGTAGCTCTTGGATCTGCACGGGAAGCAGTAATACCAATGGCAATCAGTTTTTGAGTTTTATAATCCAATACTTTACCGTCCCAGACAGTTTCATTAATGTTGGATACCAAATCAAACAGGTCCGGATGGCTGTCTTTTAACTCTCTTATACCTTTGCCGTAATATACATCGCCTTTCATAAAGATAGTATGAAAGTTGTCATACTTATAGATTTTGTCGGAAAAATATTACTTTTCAAATGCTCTCTCTAACAATATTTAAAAAATAAAATACATAGGTGATAGCATGAATAACGAGCTCATTAAGAATATGTGTTTAAGTTGCAATCATTCAAAACAGACACAGAACAACTATAACCTTTCACTTCGGAAGTACTGTGAATATTTCGACATGTCACTTGAGGAACTTCTGATGGAAGCTGAAGAAGATGAAAAGAACAATGTAAGATGGAAAAATTGCCGTTTAAGAGCTAAACTGATTGAATTCAGACCCCACCTGTTACAGAATTATGCTGCAAGCACTGTGAAAAAACACATCTGGAGCATCAAATTCTTTTACAAATTCTATGACATTGAAATACAATCATTGCCTAGAGTTACCCAACAGTCTTTGAGAAAACCTCAGCCAATCTACTATAAGGATTTGCCTGACAAAGAAGTGATAAGGGAAGCATTTAAAATATCTTCACCATTGATGAAAGCCATAATACTGTTTTCATGTTCAAGCGGTTGTGCCAGAGCAGAAGCATTGAGTTTAACCATACAGGATTACATAGATGCAGTATCAGAATATATACCTAGGCGCAGAATGGACATTTTTGAGGTAATTGATTTCTTGAACGAAAAGGATGATGTCGTGCCTACCTTCAATCTCCGAAGGAAAAAAACAAACAAATATTATATCACATATTGCAGTCCAGAAGCAGTAAATGCAATCAATGCATATATTTTAACACGCACAGATTCAGTTAAAAATGACAGCCCCCTATTCGATGTAAGCCCAACACATCTTGGAAGATCATTTCAAAAAATAAACGATACATTGAATCTTGGAAATGTTGGAAAATATGCTAGATTCAGAAGCCACATGCTGAGGAAATTCCATGCAAGCGCATTATACAACGACGGCATGAGCATAGACAAGGTCAACGATTTGCAGGGAAAGGCTAAAAACGTAACTGATTCCGTTTATTTCATGACCAATCCTGAAGAGTTGAAATATGAATACATCAGGCATTTGCCTGCCGTAACAATCAATATGGATGTTGAAAAGCTATCAATCAAGTCTCCTGAGTTCATGCAACTGGAAAATGATAAAAAGAAATTGGAAACTGAACTAGAGGTCCTTAAGCGAGAAGTGGCAGATATCCGATCGATGAAAAAGGATTTTGAACTCCTTAAAGCACAGATTGGAAAATAATATTGTGATGGCATTTGACCCTGTTGGATGCCATTGCCAAACATTCCTAATACTTGATGCCAACCCTGATATAATCAATAGCTAATATTTTTCTTTTAATTTGATGAACTGGATTTGACATTAACGGTCGCCGTTTCGGATTTGGATTTAGATTTTACACTGGGATATATATGCAATGGTTTCGGAAAGTAAGTTTTGAATAGCTAATGGCCGATGTTAATGTTATTTAGAAATTATCCATACCATACTGGAAGAACATCATATCTAATATTTTCATTTGAGGATATCTAACACCATCTTTTTCAAATTCTCTTAATAACTTATTTAATTCATCTTCATTATCTTCATAAAATTTGGCTAGTGCTTCTATAGACTCAATGTTTGGCTTTTTTTCAGCAATTCCATATGCTGTAACAACATCAGTAAAATAAGTATCATATGCAGGTATGCATGCTAATGTTCCAAGTAAAATTTTTGTTGCTAAAGTATCACTAATACTTTTATTTTTCTTGTAAACTCTTTTAACTTCCTCAACTCTATTACCATATAACTCTTCTTTAATTTTAACTATGAGACCACTAATATTATCTTTTTCATTATTCAAGTTATCATATGTTATATTCCAAAGTTTATCATATTTTTCTTTCATTAATTCTTCAACTATAGGGATATGAATTTTATAATCTGTATATAACAACAGTGTTGAACCTCTATACATGCCCCAACTTGCTAAGTAAAAAGAAAGATGAAGTGCTAAGTAATCATATTCATCTTCGCTTAATTCAGAACCATTTTTTCTTTTTTCATGCTTTTCATTAAAAACCTTATTACAATGTTCCCATGAACGATATCTTGCATATTTATCTTCATTTCTTATACAGTGAAATTTTTCTGCTGATTTTATTAATCCCTTAATTGGATATGCATCACTCATATTACCACCAAATGATTCTTGTTATAATATTGATGGTAATGTTAATTAAATTAAATGTAAGAATTTTATTTGAATTATATGGATGAACTTTAACATTAACGACCACGATATTGGAATTTGAATCTGATTTTAAACCCCGATATATATGCAAGGGTTTCAGAAAGTGAGTTTTGAATAGCTATGTTGATTGTTAATGTTACATCCAATCGTTATCTTTACAACAATATCTTTTTTAACTCATTGCTCATTAATTCCTGTCTTTTCTCCATAAACTCTTCGAAATTAGAGAGATCATATGATATGCCTCTTGGAAGATATTTCACATTCTCTTCTCCATATTCCTCAAGCCAATCCGCAAGAGATGTTGCGTTTTTAGATTCATTTTTTGTTCCTTCTAACAATTGCAAGTTTGCCAATGTGTTTCTACGTCTACGCCAATCTTCTTTCACACTATCATCAATCACATTGCCATCTTTAAGTATTAAGTCCTTGATATTCTCCTCTTCAAAACTAGCATGTGGATGCATATGATCTTGATGGAATACAATTTCATCATAGTTCAAATTAGGATACAGAAGAGACAATATCATAAATGTATACGAACCAATCTCATATGTTTCAAACATGGAGTCAATCTCATCTTCAGTGTATCGTAGAGTTCTATCACCAGTAAATCTAATGTTATTAAGGTTGGACATGCTGAATGAATCGGTTGGTACTTCTTTTAATGCCCTTCTAATACTTGTCAATGCAGAATTAGATGCTGCACCAAAAATCTGTTTTAACTGTGCGATGACTATATATTTTCTTAACTCCATTTTATTACTGCTTGATTTAAAATCACCACCTTTAAATATATAATAAACTATGGGTGAAACAGCAACATATGAAATCATGTTTTCTGAATTAAATCCGAATTCATTTAGCAAGTCTACTGTGTCTTTGATAGATTTACTAATTGCATCCCAGTTATCTTTAATTTTCATGACACTATCCTTTTTGAATGTTTCTACTTTTAATGTCACAGGCATATCTAAAAGATAAAGGCATGTACGCATTATAAAATCATTAGAAAAGCTGAATCCTTTTCCCTTTTGGTTAATTGTGGAAAGTAACTTATCGATCTCATCTCTTGCATCATCCCAATGTGAAACAATAGTTGAAAAGAGCAAATCACTTTTTGACAGTACAGTTCCCCCTGAATTTACTCTTACGAAAATATCCAAGACCTTATCAATTGAATCTCCTTCAACTTCAAAATAATTGATGATATCATCACGAACTAATCTTGTATGTAGTAAAGCAAAATTTTTCCTTGCCACTTCATTTTGTGCAAAGTCACTTTTGAATATAACTTCTGTCAAATCTTCAGTTGAATATTGAAGAATATTTTTTACTTTATACCAAATCTTGCCATCATTATTATTCTCAGCTTCTTCGGTAGTCAAAAACTTAAATTTATAAGTGATATCCTCATCATCGATTTTTTCACTAGTTAAATCAAAATACAATTCTTTTTCTGGAAAAGCATCATCATTATTCCATCGTTTTCTAGGTAATTTTCTACTCATGGTTCCCTTAAGAGCAATATATAATGATGCAAGTCTCTGTTGTCCATCCAGAACGGCCCACATAGTTTCATCACCAGGTTCTGAAAATGGTAGTGGCGCAGGGTCATTTTTATTCCTGTCCCGTTCATGATAATCTTTGATAAATTCATACAAAGAATATTCTTTCTCATTTATAACTGCTTTTTTTACTTTCCAAAACAAAAATGTACCAATTGGGTATCCTAACATAATTGAGTCCAATAATTTTGTAATCTGAGAATCTTTCCATACATATTTTCTCTGAATGGCTGGAAGGTATATATCTCCACGCCTTATGTCTTCCAATATATCTTTAATACATTTTTTTGCATATGCCATAATAATCCTCCATCAATATTTAATTGGCATCTTTCATATTATAATTGATGTTGTTGTGAATATAATAATAGTTCAGTTTTTTCTTTTATTTTAATGCATTGACATTAACATTAACGGAGGCCTTTTCGAATATCAAATCTGATTTTAAACCCCGATATATATGCACGAGTTTTCAAAAGCAAGTTTTGAATAGCTAACATGACCGTTAATGTTATTTGATCCAGAATAATTAAATTCTGAATCAATCACTTCGTATAAAAACCAGATTATATGTCTCCAAATATTTCCTCGCCCTTTTCAGTTAATCTGTACAGTTTTCCTCGTTTTACTTCAGGGTTGATGCATTCGACAAGGCCCAGCTCTTCCAACCGATTCAAGGGATTGGAAACATATGTCTGTTTGGTACTATTCCATTCCATGCCTTCCTGAAGAGACATTGCCTTAATATCTATCATATCCCAGTTTTCACGTCCGACTTCCAGATTCCAGTTATAGATTATGTTGCATGTCCGCTGTGAAATAAATCCGTTTTTTAAAACCTCTATTATTTCATCAAGCGAATCCACCAGGAAGAAGATGGAATGGCTTGAATAAAATCCGTATCTTTGAACCCTTTCTTTTTGAGGGATGGAATGTAGGAATTTCAAAGCCTCATCATGTGTGCTTGTCCAAGTCAATCCGGAAACATCTTTTTCATCTGTAAAATCAATTATATATTCGTAAATCCAATTCAGCAGGTTTTTATTGCTTTTGCGGATCATCTTTTTTATACCTCACTTTTTCATTAATAGTGATTAATTGTTTTATGTGACGGATTATTTAAGCTGAAAGTGAGAGCATTTGAAAAGTAATCGCTTCAACAAAATGGCCGTATTGGCATTTAAATTAATTGATATCATTGAACTACCAGCAGTTTACACTGTACTTAAATGATAATCTGATTATATTCGAATAAATACTTTTGACAATAGTTATGCTCTGAAAACAGTGCCCTGATATGTATTTTGATTATGACTTCGTTTCACTGGCAAGTGTTAGGCTTCATTCCAATTTGAATTTTATACAATCTGATTTTTTTGTCGAAATAGTCTGTTGAAATGTTTAGCAAAATTTGTGAAAACACAAGGCTTAAGGACACAATAAATTTCAAAAAAACTGAACAGATTAATATCGAATCGCAAAAAATAGAATGCAAATGTTTAAATAGATATAATTACAAACAAAGTAATTGGCCCACACCATTATTACGAAGTCAGAGCAATTTTACATGCTCGTACAACTTTTTCTTGGTGAGGCCTAAACAGTGATCTATGGAGGTAAAATATCAAAAAAAGTAATGAGAAAAAACAGATTATAAAAAAAGGATTATATTATGAATAACGAGCTAAATATTATTTTTTAATATAATCCTATGGGGTCAGTAAGAGAAAAATAAGAATAGTTAAACAGAGCCGCGAAACTTTGTTAAAAATTAATACTTTTCAAAACTTAACCCAATATCTAGTATATTTTAAGGAATATATAAATATTGCCACATTAACAATGGCAAACTTATTTTATTCTAAATATTCGTTAAGAGATGGAAAATTAATTTTACTCGAATGCTATTTTTATTTTTCAAAGACTTCTGGCCTCAATGTGTTTTAGACTGTTGATCATGCACTCCCATAATGGGAAAACAGGAGGCACCAAATAATGTGTGAAGTAATCAAACCCCGGCCCAATGAAGTAATAATTTTCAATAACTTCATGGCACTTGAAGAAGCAATTGCTGAAATTCAGGAAACTGAAAACATCCGCAATGAAAAGGAATTCTTCGATTCATACAGAATCAAGATAATGAAACTGGACTAAACACGAATAAAAAATATTTAAAACACAAGAGAGGTCAAAAAATATGTTTGAACAAGAAATTGATGGCGTACAATACGTTACAGTCCCCAAAGAGCTATGGGACAAAATGTGGGAAATGTTTGATAAAATTGATCAAATAGGTGAATAGACATGAGCAGCTATTCACCGTTTGAAAAACATGATGCAGACCAATACGCATTACCTAACCAGTTCGAAGACAACTACCATGGCATCCTCACCCACAATGGCGAGATCAAAGTTGCCAAAGGTGATGTGGAACAGGAAATCCTCTACATTGACGATGACGGTATCGTATTGGTGGATGGTGGCGAAAAAGCATACCAAACACTAATACACTCCAAGCTGTTAGGACTGATTCACTATGCAACTGAAGGTGATATTGGCTTAATCAAATTCATAAGAGGAGAAGCATTCATTGTCGGATTCAGGAAAAACAAACCGGAGGGCAAATATGGAACAAACACTTCTTGAGATGCAGGAAAATCTTACTGACGGATTATTCATTGAATTTGCATCCATTGATGAAGACTGTTATTATTCACTGACCAAATCCGATGAACTCAAATTCCTCGACGATAAAACAGTGCTCATACGCAGAAAAAGCGGAAGGCATACAATAATCAACCTGAATTGGATTATTGATATCAGCATCAAAAGGGGGTTATTTCAATGACCAAACCGGCAAGATTATATCCTAAAGAGGAACCGATGAACTTGAATCCCAAAGTAATCTTTATTGGGAGCATAATATTTGCTGTAATAATTGGCTGGATTGGTATAGCAACCAGCACCGGAGGAATCTAAAATGAATTCCTCCAATCAACATGAAGGTGATAAAATGGTAAAGGCAGAACTTATAGAAAACCCACAAGTTCCTGAAGAAACAGGATTAATAGCTGCAGACAACGTTCCGGATGTCGATGTAGCTATTGAACAGTGGGACGCTTATCAAAAACTATGTAAAGGATTATTAAACGAAACAGACTATCAAGAAATAATTGTTAAGGAAAAAGATGAAGACGGAAACTATGTTAAAGTGAAAAGACACTTCAAAAAGAAATCAGCATGGCAAAAGCTCTCAAGAGCATTCAACGTTGACACTACCATAGTTGACAGATCATTGGAAAGAACCAAAATGGGAAGAGTGCGTGAAGCCTACTACTGCGTAAGGGCAACACTGCCTAATGGCCGTAGCGTTGAATCAGACGCATTATGCTCACGTTCTGAAAAAGGAAAAGACAAAGTCTCAGACCACACTATCATGTCCACTGCAAAAACACGTGCAACCAACAGAGCTATTGCAGAACTGATAGGAGCCGGAGAAGTCAGCGCTGAGGAAATGACAGCTGAAAAAGTGATAGCGCCAAACCAGTCAAAATTTCTAAAAGAGGACAATAGCTAATCCTCTTTAATATTTTTTAGGAGACAAATAAAATGAGTTTTGAAAATACTAAACAAACAATATTTACAGGTACAGAACTAGATTACGAAGAAATTGTGGAAATTCCGGAAGGATATGAAAAAGCCGAATTGAAAGATTTTGAAGATGGAACATTAATCACCGGCAGGCCTGAAATGGCTTCAGTTTCATCATTCACTTTCGATGATGATGGTGAAGAAAAAACAGTTAACAGATTCAAATTATACATCTTCCAGGATGCTGACCAGTTATATGTTGAAATCAATGTCAATCTTAAAAATGATGGAGACATTCACAAAAACGTCAGAAAAGGAAGCGTGTTATTTGATTTCTTAACCAGCATTCTTGAATTGGAAAATGCAGGTTCAGTTGGTAAATCCAATATTCTCAGAAATGTTGATCTTTCCGAATACCGTGAGTTCGTAAACAGATTATCTGGGATGACAATCCAAGTAAAGGAAAGATCCGGAACCTACACATTCTACAGTTTCATTGTGAGGGACGTTCAGGTATAAGGTAATTGAAATGAGTGAAGGAAGTTCAGCTATACAAATCAAAAAAGCTATTGGTAATGTTTATAAACCTGATTATGAGTTTACATACTTTAAAAACATTATCAGTGCTTTCTATTTGCAGGGTACAGACCCAGACGTGGTTGAAACGATTCTTAGAGAATTATACAACCACCTTCCTTCTCATGAGAAAACATTGGATGAAATCATCAAACTCTTCGAGGACATTTATTTGGGTGAGGAAAATCCAAATAGTGGGATAAAAGGCATTGAGAGATTCATATCAGATAACTATGACAAAAAGACCAGTATATTGGTAGGGCGTGAATTGAATAGGGCAATCATACCATATGATACCAACAAGATTTACAAACTCCAAACTGGCTCCAACAAATATATCGTTATGGACTACAGAAAAAATGAAGTCACTACACAAACTATCGAATGGAAAAAAGGAAATGAAGTGGCTGATTATACAAGAGTATTGCTTTGCTATCCACTAAAGATTACAATACATGACAATCCTATAAGTGAAGCAGGAAGAACATTCAGCATTGAATGGAAGACAATAGAAGGAGGACATTTCCACACTAAAGACATGAACATTGTTGAAATGGAACAATACTTAGTGGAACATGGTTATGTTCTCTCACGTTACCAATTAAAGGAAGTGCTTCCAGGCATAATTCAAATAGCTATTGAAAACGATTTGGCAATCATGAAAACAGATATAGAAACACCAGGTTTCTACTATAACAACGAAACCAAAAGCCTGACAATAGTTGAATTTGAATTGAATGACACTGACATTAACAAAATGAATATGGCATTGGATTTGATTGAAGATTTAAGAAATTACTTCATAGGTCAGGAAGGAAAACTGGCAACAACACTAAAGCATGCAATGATAGTTCCTTTCGGATTTGCCAAAAAACAGATGGGATTACCATTAGAGAACCTAATTCCTTATATGTTTCATTTCGGAAAGGGCGGAAGTGGTAAGACAACCCTTGCCCGTATTGGAACATATTTTTACGGTGAACCGGACAGTGAAACCGATATTGGAGGATCTGAATTTGATACAGTTCCAAGAATTGGTGCTCAAATATCCAAATCCACTTTTGGAAAGATCATCAATGAACCTGTTGGTGTGTTCAATTGCAAAAGCTGCACAGAAACATTGAAAACCTGTGTGGAAAGGACAAATGCAAGACGCAGATACGAAGGAAGGAATTTAGCTATTATTCTTGCATTATCTACTTTGTCTTTCACATCCAACAGTCCGTTGCCTAATGTCGAAGGGTTGACAAGAAGATTTGTTCAGCTAATGTATACTCACAGTGAGAAAAAAACAGATGATGAAAAAAAGGAATTCATGGCACATTTCCAAATGGACTCTCCTAAAGATTGCCTGTTTCATCATTTGAAGTATCTTGCAGACTTTGTAGTAAACGAGATAAATGAGGATATAGAACTGTTAAGATTACCTTGGCAGGAACTAAGCAATGAATTAATATTAAGAGCATACACTACCTGTGGTCGTGAATGTCCAGAATGGCTATTGACATTTACTGAATCAGTAACACCTGAAGGCTTGGATGAAGAAGAAATAGAATATTTAAGAATGTTTTTCATTGAAGAGATTAACAAACACAACAAAAGCATTAAAGTATATTCATCTGAAGACGGATATCCAATTAAATATCATGACTATTTCACAGATTCAGTTAAGGACTCAAACGACTTTTACGAACGTGTCTTTAACATTATCAATGAACGTCTGATACCTTATATGGTGCTGCATCATGGAAGGGATGGTCTTGACTATGTCTGCTTTACAAGCGGCCTTAGGAAAGCATTGGAAAATGCAAATGAAGTATGCTATAACATAAAGAGCATTGCTGAATTGCTGGGTTGGGAATATAAAACTGTCAGAATACCAGAATCCACAAAGGTCATGGTTGTTAGGTTTGATAAGTTTTTAAATTTCCTATATCCTAATTTAAGTGAAAAGGAGGCCAATCAATAATGTAACTTGTGATGTAACTTTTGCAAAAAAATGTAACCTGAGACCCCAAGTTACTTCAGTGAAAAAATTCCAAGGATTATCAGCTCTTAATTTTTAGATTAAAGCTATTTGAATTCATTTTATTTTTTCATATTTTGAAGTAACTTGACCCTCCAGGTGAGGGGCATATGGTAGTGAAAAGTAGTTGGGATTGTTAGGTTACAAAGTTACAAAGTTACTATATTTTGATAAGTTACTAGGTTACTAAGTTACTTTAGAATAACGAGCTGATAAAAATGTTTAGATGTGATTGTTATCCGAATCATGAAATATGTAAAAACAAAAACACCTGTGAATTCTGGATACCATTAAATCAAAAACTCAAACAATTAAATCAACAAATATCATATGAGTTGAAAATATTAGAAAGCCTAAATCAAAGAAAAAGAGACTACTTCAGAATACTATCTGAAATTCAACGGGGAAGATATACTGAAATAGTAGCTATTGACAGAAGATTAAAAAGAGTGCCAAAAAAGAATGCAAGAGGAGAATCAATATTAAAACCAGAAGATGTGCAGGTGGGATTAAATTTTAATGTCATATCTAAAGAGATAACTGACACAGAAACAATAATTCATGAATTAAGAATTAGAGAAAACAATATCTTAAAAATATTAAAAAAACGAGCTAATATACCCGAACAATATAATAATTACATTAAATGATGTACTTAGTTTAAAGTACATCTTTATACATTTTAATTTTATCTATCAATTCAATAAACCTTTTATCAATAAATGTAATGCTTGGTTGTATTTTTACTTCACTAAATTCATTATATTTCATTACACAAACTTCACCTTCAATATCAACTTCATTTATTAAACTTTTTAGAAATTCATAATAGTCTAAATGAAGGTCTAGTTCATATTTTAATATTTTACCTGCTAATTCTAACAGATAAGAATTCATATTCTCCATGTGTTTATAAATATCAATTAAGTCATCCGATTCTTGAAATTCAGCATCATTTTTTAATTTTCTAATATTTAAATAATCTTTTTTAATATAAAATTTAGCTTCAAGAGGTTTTAAAAAACCACTTCTAGTAGCTTTTATTGTGAAATCGGGAATTTTAGAGTGACGTACTTCATTTTGTAATTCATAAATTATCCTATAAGATAAATGTTCATAATGTAAGTTATTTCGCAATTCATTGAATTCATCAACTAATTTTTTTTCATAATCTCTTTTCACATTAACCTCATATTGGTTTAAAAACAAAGTAACGGATGATAGGTAATCGTTAAGTAGTTTAAAAAAATTAAAAATGATTTCATTAATATTTACAGATAGGGGATAATAATTTATGTTATCATTATATGCTTTTTCAAAATTTTTTAATTCAATATAGCTATAATCAACCATTCTAAAAAAGTATAATTTAACATTTAACTTTTGCATAAAAACAGAAGCCTTATTAAACTTATCATATTCATCAACAGAAAGTTTTCTGATGAGTTTAAAATTGTTTTCGTCATGAAGAACATTTAAATAATAATCATCACTCATAAATAACCATTGAACTTTATAAATTATATGATTTATTATATTCTATAACATTATGTAGAATACCATTTATCCACATTAACTCTTTGTGATTGTTTTTCTCCAACTATTTTTTCATAACCCCCTGTAAATGCCACCACACAGTCATCATGAATAGCTTCATTGGGATAAGCTGTAATTTTTTCTAAAAATTCCATGGCCCATTTTTTCGTAAACCCTGTTCTATCCCTCCCAACTAGGAAAATTCCATTCTTCTGAATATCGGCTGAAACTCTTCTTGCCCTATCAATTTTGTTTTCTCTTGAGTTACCAGCACCTGTAGTGAACCCTCTTCTGTTTAACTCATCAATTATTAATAATCCGAAGTTTTTACCTGTGCTTCCATCGAGTTCTATGTACTGTACATCTGACTTGTCACGTGCAGCAGTATTCAGTATTTCATTGATTAAGTTTCTTGACTCAAGTTGAAATTCATATGAGTCCAGGATGTAAATATTTCCAGATAGATCTTTAGCTAGTAGAACTCCTGCAGTATAATCTGGATCACTACCTTTCAATTTATCATCAGTCAATACTTCAGTAGCTGCAAGATCCCAATATCGGATAATCTTAATTATTGGAATCTTCATGTATTCATCATGAGAAATCAAATGGAAGTCTGATTCATCGAATAGCTGACCTTTAACTGAAGCATACCAGTTACCATTCATTAACTGTTCTCTTGTTACTCGATCCAATCCCATAAGATATTCTTCATAGTCTTTTCTATCCAAATAAATATTATCCAAATAACTGGAGCTAATGAATCTGATTTGTGATTTATCCTGAATGTCAGTGTCTATTTTTTCTATGAATCTTTCACGCACCCATTTGTTTCCACGCTTACCAGGATTACTAGAGCACATTAACTGTGTTGGGAGTTTATTGTCTTTAGTTTTCCTTACCCTTGACCTCATATAAATATATTTGAATCTTTCAAGTTGTGTCAGCTCATCAATACCAATGAATTGATATTCAGAACCTTGATAAGTATCCAAGTCGTTAATGTTTCTTAGATATCCAAATGTTAATGAATTGTCGTTTGGGAATGTCCATGAATGTTCTGTTCCATCCCACTTTGGCCTAATAGATGGGTCTCTTTGAATTTCCTTTCTGTTAAGCCATTGACTAGCTTTGTGAATCAATGCACCTTTACGCTTCAGGTCAGATAATGTTCTTCTCAAGATTAACGCATGGTATTCATTGGCATCATCCTGAACATAAAACAAAGCTCTCATTAACAGACTGGTGGATTTACTTCCACCTGCAGCTCCACCAATCAGTACTTCCTTTTCAGTTGCCAATATCATTTCAGCCTGTTTTGGAAATGGAGAGAATGGAATATATGGATTCTCATATACACACTTCTGAAGAATAGCTTTATCTCGAGCATCTAAATAGAATTCACCTTTTTCATTGTACATTGTTATCATCTATTTGCTTTGCGAGGATTTCTATTTCATTCATTATATCTTTTTGTGAGATTTCAATTTTCTTATCTTCCAATTCAAGAACACGATTTTTAAATAATCTATCCATCTCATCTTTAAATAATCTGTTTTTAGCTTCAAATGCTTTAACGGATAATTCTAAGTAACGGATTTTTAATTCTGTTAAATCAAGAAGATATCTAGCTAAACTTTTTTCATTGGCGTTGTATCTTACTTCCTGGTCGAGCTTTGCAAAGTCTATTTCAATATCAACCGCATTTTTAGTTATCTTGTCAAGATTGTTAAGGCCAGTTTTGATGTCTGTGACCTGCTGCTGAAGTATAGTATCAATAGCTAAGTCAATATTGTCTGTGTGAACTTCATTATCTATTATTTGGCCCTGAGTTATTGCCCTGTTGGTTAATGATTCTTTATCTCTTGCTCTTGGATCTTTCTCTTCATCTGTAAGATGATATTTCTTTTTGAATCTTGAAAATGTTGATCTGCTTACTTCAATTTCATGTTCCTCTTCCAGCCATCTTCTGACATTTGCATCTGTTGCTCCTGCAGTTTTCATTACTTGAATCTCATCCAGCAATGTTTCCAGGAAATCACTTTTTGTCAGATTTAATCCTGCTTTGAATTTCCTATAGGTAATTTCTGCAACATCACGATCATATTTTGTTTTCAATAGCTCTATGACTTCATTGTTGCTCATTCCCTTTTTGCAACAGTTTATTATTTCCCTTTCATGCTGTTCTAAAAAATATATGATATCTGAATTTCCACGACCCATAGTGATGGTTCTCCTATAAATCTCTTAATTCTCTTTCAAGTTCCTGTTTTCTAGCTTCAATTAACTGGTATTCCCTTTGTTTCATAATTCTTTCATAATTGGGATTGTTGTGTATTAGTGTTAATGTTTCCTGTGCATCGCCAATAGCTATTAGCATTGCTCCAAGTTCGTATGCATCCTTGTGTGTAAAACTAGATTCTTCTACTATTTTTTTGAGTGTTATTTCAACTCTTGCGCTGATGTTGGTTTTTTCGGTAATCATAATATGTATTATGTATTTTTATATATAATAATATTATGTAATTTATATAAAAAAAGATATAAAAGTAATAATAAATATTACTTTCACAAATGAAAAACAGTTTTCTTTTGAAGAGTTATATACGAGAGATTTATTATTGAAGCTATTCTTCATCACCCATTTCAGCAAGTTCCTTTTGAAGGTCATGGATTTGCATTTCCTTATAAAACCTTTCAAACTTTCCTGCTTCAATGAGATAAGATGAAACTTCAAGAGCATCCCTAAAGGTATAGTTGGACTCTTTGATAATTTGCTTTTTGTCCTCATCCATATAGGATGAAGTATTATTTATATTGGCCATAGCTATTACAACCTGTATATAATAATTAATATAATATTTTATTATTTCAATTATATAAAATTATCATCATACATCTATTTAAATTAGAACATACTTTGGACTGTTTGAAAACTATTAGTTCATATAAATACAAACAATATATATGCAATTGACAATATATTGATAACATAAAGTAAATGGAATATAAAAGTACCTAAAAAAGATAACCATCAAATAAGAATTATACAAAACACCAGAAAAACTAAGGAGGAACTAACATGCTAATTTATACTAAAAATATCAACGACATTAACATTGAAGATATAGGCAATCTAATCTCTGAAAAACAAATTGAAAGCAGATTTTTAGAATTCAAACAACAAAAGTCCAACGGAGAAGAAGACAAGATTCTAAAAACCGTTTGTGGATTTGCAAATGCTGATGGAGGATTGTTTATATATGGTTTAAAAGAAAAAAGTGGGGAAGCACATGAAATTACAGGAGTATCACTTAATGGAAAAAGTTGGGATGATAAAAAACTACAAATTCAAGATTGGATTTATGGAAGAATCGAGCCTCATTTAAATATAGAAATAAATATGATTACTTCAGCTGATGACAAATTACTTATTCTTATTAAGGTTCCTAAAAGTTGGAATCCTCCACATTGTGTTATAGATAATCAAAAGAGGATTTTTTATCTAAGGAGAGATGGTCGTACAGACCCCATGGAATATGAAGAGTTGAAAAGAATGTTTGATTTAAATAATAGTTTAATTGAAAAGATTAATAATTTTAGAGACAATAGAATAGCAAAACTTGAATCTGAAAATCGAAACCACTATAAAGTTATTTTCCATGCAGTTCCATTAAATGCATATTCAAACAATAACATCAATTTAGAAAAAGCAAAAAATGAATTAAATGGTAGAATCATTGGACGTGATTACAAATACAATTTTGAGGGATTATACCATAATAATAATGAAGAGAATTTAGAATTTTTCCGAAATGGAACTTTCGAAAGATGTTACACAATGCCATACACAAATGAAAAAATGTACTTAGATACTTATGAAAAAGATTGTATAACTTTTTGTAAAGAAATTCTCCAGTTATACAAAGAATTAGATATTATATGCCCTGTTGTTTTCTTTGTTAGTTTAACTAATATTGAAGAATGTAATAAA